>QGUH01000222.1 GCA_003242355.1 Pseudomonadota bacterium | reverse complement strand
AACTTCGTGATCAGTGACGCGTCCGTCGTTCGCGAATCGTTGACGACGCCGCACGGCCCGTCCTTCTGCTTGATGGCCTGCTGCGGATCGTTGTTGTAACGACCCTTCGGAAAATCGAGACGGATGTGGGCGTGGGCCGCCGCGGAAGCGAGGATCAGCGCGGCGGCCGGAAGAGAGGCAGCAATTCGCATGACGACCGGAGTCATGCTCCCGCGAGCGCGCCAATCGGGCAAGGGACTCGCAAACCAGCGCAAATATTCTGTGCCGACGCGAATGCGGCGCTCAGGTGCGCTCGGAGCTCGAATTCTGCGGTACGGGGTCCGCGTCGAGATCCCAGCTCGAGAGGGACGCTACCGGTGCTTTCGGCACGAATCGACCGCGCGGATCGAGCTCGATACCGGTCGCCGCCCATTTTGCGTCGTGCGTGAAAAGCAGGATCGTACCCTCGCGCACGGCTCGTTGGAGAATCCGAGTCTTCTCGTCCACCAACAGCTCCGGATAACGGTCGTAGCCCATGGTGATGGGCGCGTGCACCCAGGGCGTTCCGGGGATGAGATCGGCCGCGAAGAACGCGGAGCCGCGGGCGCCCCGAACGAAAACGTGCAGCATGCCCGGGGTATGTCCGAACGTCTCGGTCGCGCCGAACGCCTCTCCGAGGAGTGAGCGCACCTCTTCTTCCGGCCGCTCGACGAGGCACAGGCGTCCGCTCTCGACCAACAGATCCGGCAGGCCGGGGATGAACGATGCGCGATCGCGTGGATGGGGCGTTCGGGCGCGCTCGAACGCCGTCTTGCCGACCACGAAGCGGGCGCGCGGAAACAAGAGCCGTGGCGCCTTTCCCGGTTCGTGCGTTGCGAGGAGGCCTCCCGCGTGATCGAAATGGAGATGGCTCAGGACGACGACGTCGATGTCGGCATCGTCGAGCCCGCGGGCGCGCAGCGACTCGAGCAGCACGTGACCCTCCTCGAGCACTCCGTAGCGTTCCCGGAGCTCCGGCTCGAAGAAGGCACCGATCCCGGTCTCGATGAGGACGCGTTGCGAGCCGTCCTCCACCAAGAACGCGCGGCAGGCGAGCGCGATCCGTCCGAGCTCGTCGGGCGGAGCCCACCGGCTCCAGAGGGCGCGCGGCGCATTGCCGAACATCGCGCCCCCGTCGAGGCGCTGTGAGTTTCCGTTGATCGAGCTGAGCGCGAGCATGGATCGAGCCGTCGGACGGCATTTTGACCCAGAGTTCGACCCGACGCAGGACGGACGTTCGAGCCCGCCGCGTTCCCGTCGGCCTGCGTCGAATGCCGCACGGGTCGTGGTCGCGGAGCTCTGGAATGCGGCACGGGGGAACGCTAAAAGCGCGTCATGGCCGAGACCGTTTTCAGCAAGATCCTGCGAGGCGAGATACCGTGCCACAAGGTTTACGAGGACGCGCACGTCCTCGCGTTCCTCGACATCGAGCCGCTCAGTCGAGGACACACGCTCGTGATTCCCAAGGAGCCCGCCGAGACGCTCGACGCTCTCTCGGACGAGTCCGCGGCGGCGCTCGGGCGTGTGCTCCCCCGCATTTGTCGCGCCGTCATGGCCGCGACCGGCACGCGCGCCTACAACGTGCTCCAGAACAACGGGCGTGCCGCGCACCAGGCCGTCGACCACGTGCACTTCCACGTGATCCCGAAGCCCGACGCGCATCAGGGCCTGGGAATCGGCTGGCCCAAACGACCGCTCGGCGCGGATGCTGCAGAGCTCGCGGCCAGCATCGCCCGGAACATGGGCGCCTGATCCGGGCGATGCCGCGAGCGCGAGCGACGAACGGTTAGGAACGCCGCCGCCCTGCCCGGTAGCGGCGGATGAGGGCGTTCGTCGACGAATCGTGCCGGAGCTCGGGTTCGGTTTCGGCCGTGAGCTCCGGTGCGATTCGGGAGGCGAGCTTCTTTCCGAGCTCGACGCCCCACTGATCGAACGAGTTTATGTTCCAGATCGCGCCCTGCGTGAACACCTTGTGCTCGTACAGGGCGATCAGCCTTCCGAGCGCGGCGGGCGTCAACTCGTCGAGCAGCAGCGTGTTCGACGGGCGATTGCCCGTGAACGTGCGGTGCGGGACGAGCTCTGCGGCCACTCCTTCGCTGGCGACTTCCTCCGCGCTCTTGCCGAACGCGAGCGCTTCCGTTTGCGCGAAGAAGTTCGCCATGAGCTGGTCGTGGTGCGAGCCGAGGGGATTGAGGCTGCGCACGAAGCCGATGAAGTCGCACGGAACGAGCTTCGTCCCCTGGTGCAAGAGCTGGAAGAACGCGTGCTGGCCGTTCGTGCCCGGCTCGCCCCAGACCACGGGGCCCGTCTGGTAGGTGACGCGTCGTCCCGCGAGATCCACGCCCTTGCCGTTGCTCTCCATATCGAGCTGCTGCAGGTATGCGGGGAACCGGGAGAGGTACTGATCGTACGGCAGAACCGCGTACGACTCGGCCCCGAGGAAGTCGTTGTACCAAAGGCCGATCAGGCCCAGGATGACCGGCAAGTTGCGATCGAAGGGGGCCGTCCGGAAGTGCTCGTCCATCTCGTGCATGCCGCCGAGCAACTCGCGGAACCGAGCCGGTCCGATCGCGATCATGAGCGAGAGCCCGACCGCCGAGGGCAGCGAGTACCGTCCACCGACCCAATCCCAGAACCCGAACATGCGCTCGGTGTCGATCCCGAAGCGCTTCACTTCTTCCGCGTTCGTGCTCACGGCGACGAAGTGGCGCGCCACTGCTTCCGCGGAACCGAGCCTGTCGACCAGCCACGCGCGGGCGCTCTTCGCGTTCTCGAGTGTCTCGAGCGTCGTGAACGTCTTCGAGCACACGATGAAGAGCGTGCTCTCCGGATCGATCGCCCGCAGCGTTTCGGCGAGGTCCGTTCCGTCGACGTTCGAGACGAACCGAGAATCGATGGTGCGATCGGAGTAGTGGCGCAACGCTTGGCACGCCATCGCCGGCCCGAGATCGGAGCCGCCGATGCCGAGGTTGACCACGTGACGGAAGCGTTTGCCCGTATGCCCGACGAGCGCGCCGGAGCGCACGGCGTCGGCGAAGGCGCTCATCCGATCGAGCACTTCGTGCACCTTCGGAACGACGTCGTCGCCGCCGACGAGGATGCTCGCGGAGCGGGGCGCCCGAAGCGCCACGTGCAGTACGGCGCGCTTTTCCGTTTCGTTGATGGGCTCCCCCGCGAACATCGCCGTCAGGCGCTCGCGCAGCCCCGCCTGCTCGGCGAGCGCGACGAGCAGGCCGAGCGTTTCGCTCGTGATCCGATTCTTCGAGTAGTCGAGGAAGATGCCCGCCGCCTCGTGACTGAAGCGCTCGGCGCGCCCGGGATCCTCCGCGAACAGCGTTCGGAGCTCGACGGTGCGAAGGCGCTCGGCGTGCTCCGTGAGGGCGATCCAGGCGGGGAGCGTCGTGGGCGAGGGGCGGGGTTCGGTCATGAGGGCGCTAGTACACCGTTCCGTGCTTCCGGAATACCGGAAGGCGCGCCACGGACGGGCGAACCGTGTCGGCCAACGGGCCGATCAGTCCTTGCGGGGGTAAGCGTCCTCGGGGGAGAGCACCTCGAGCTCCGCCAAGAGCGGCAGGTGGTCCGACGCCGCTCGCGTGAGGGCGGTTCGCCGCGGCGCGCAGCTCGCGGCGCGCACGTCGCCCCGCACGAAGATGCCATCGAGCGGGCGGATGGGCAGCGCGGCAGGGAAGGTGTTGGAGAGGCTTCCCGCGCGATCGAAACCCGCGGGCTTGAGGAAACGCGGCCCGAGCGAGCCCCAGAGATCGTTGAGATCTCCGCCGAGCACGATCGGAGTGCTCTCGTGCAGGCCGGCGAAGGGGTGACACTGCAGGAAGCGCGAGAGCTGTTCCGCACGCTCCGACCCCGCGAGCCCGAGGTGCAAGTTGAAGAACACCACGCTGCGCGTGTGGCCCTCCATGCGGACGTGGGCGCGCGCCGAGATCACGCCTCGCTTCTTGCGGTTGCCGATCCGGAGATCGATGTGGTGGATGTCGCTCAGGGGGAAGCGGCTCAGGATCAGATTGCCGTAACCGCCGCGGCTGAAGCGGTGCTCGGGCCCGTAGGCGATGTGCGGCATTTCGAGCCCTTCACTCAACAACCACGCCTGATCCTCGAAGCGCAGCTGGGGCATGCCGTCGGCCACTTCCTGCAGCAGAGCGACGTCGGGCTCCTCCTCGAGGATGGCGTCGATGATCCGATCGAGGTCGTAGCGTCGGTCGATGCCTCCAATGCCCTTGTGGATGTTCCAACACACGACGCGGATACGCATCCGGCTCGAAACTATGACACGCCAGCGGGAGGGCGCCGCTCTCCCACTCTGCCGAGCGCTCTGCGGAGTGGGAGCATTCGCACCTACTGCTCCTCCAGGACCCGATCGCACTCTGGATTCTCGCGGCCACGCCGGGGCGTGACGCGCCGCCGCGCACGGGCCGTCAAATCCGGAATGGAGTGCCGAGCCCGGTTACTATTACGATGTTCCGAGTGCCCGGGGACGCGCGGCCATGACCCACTCACCGCCTCCTGACTATGCAGGAAAGATCGTCGCTGGGCGTTACCGCGTCGAGCGCCTGGTCGGGCAGGGGGGCATGGGCTCGGTTTGGGCGGCGCGTCACCTCACGCTCAAGCGCCTGGTCGCGATCAAGTTCATTCATCCGCAGCTCGCGACCAGTCGCGAGGCGCTCCGGCGCTTCGACATCGAGGCGAAAGCCGCCGCGCGCTTGAAGACGCGGCACGCCGTCGCCGTGCACGATCACGGAGTGACGATCGATGGCGAGCCCTACATCGTCATGGAGTACCTCGAAGGCGAGTCGCTCGAGCAGCGGCTCGCGCGCGTCGGGCGCCTGTCGTTCGCGGAGATGGTGAACGTCATCTCCCAGGCAGCCAAGGCGCTCGAGGCTGCGCACGAGCAGGGCATCGTCCATCGCGATCTGAAGCCCGACAACATTTTCCTCGCGGGGGATCCCGATGCTCCGGCGGCGGGTTACTGCGTCAAGCTCGTGGACTTCGGGATCGCCAAAATCCTCGAGGGTGAAGCCGGCGCGCTCGCGCGGACCGAGACCGGCGTGGTCGTGGGGACGCCGTTTTACATGAGCCCCGAGGCGTTCACGGGCTCGAGCCCAGTGACGCCCGCGTCGGACATCTGGTCGCTCGGAGCGTGCGCCTTCGCTGCGGTTTCCGGCCGCGTTCCGTTTCCCGGGGAGGCGATCGGCGAGGTGGTCTTGAGGGTGTGCTCGGAGCCGTTGCCCGTTCCGTCGCGCCTCGTGCCGGAGCTTCCGAAGTCCTTCGATGCCTGGTTCCGCAAGGCGTGCGCGCGAGACGTGGGCGAGCGCTTCCCGAGCGCGGCTGCCGCGGCGCAGGCCCTGGTCGAGCTCGACTCCTGGCATCTCGGAGAACGCGAGCGGTCGGCGTACGAGCTCAGGCCATCGGACCGTGCCGCTGCAGACGAGTTGCCCGCCACCGGTTCGTCACGGCGTGGCTTGGTGCTCGGCAGCGCGCTCGCGGGCGCGAGCCTGATGCTGGCCGTGCTCGGCTATTACGTGCTCGAGCGCACACGCGCGGCGGATGCCACGGCCGCTGCCGTGGCGGCGAGCGCCCGCGCCGTGATCGAAGCCGAGAACGAGCGCAAGCTCCGCGAGGCAGAGGCGCACTTCTGGTCCCAGCAGGATGCTGCCGGCCCGAAGTCCGAGCGGGCTCGTCGGCCCGCGCCGGTCCCATCGGCGCGGTGACCCCGAGCATTTTGGCCCCGTCGAGGGAGCGCGCGAGCGGAGTGGAAGTGCTCTGGCTATCGGGCTATAGGTCCCAGGCTAAAGGTCTCCCCGATGATCGACGACGCCCTCCAGGAGCTCAAGCAAGCTGCCGAAAAGGCCAAGGACGCGCTCAAGCGCGAGCTCTCGAAGCTTCGCACGGGTCGCGCCCACGCCGGGATGTTGGATTCGCTGCGTGTCGACTACTACGGCACGAGCACGCCCGTCTCTCAGATGGCAACGGTGAGCGTCCCGGAGCCGCGACTCATCACGGTCAAGCCCTGGGACAAGTCTCAAGTCCAAGCCGTCGAGAAAGCGATTCGTGAGAGCGATCTCGGACTCAATCCGCAGGTCGATGGCGAGCTCATTCGCATTCCCGTTCCACCGCTCAGCGAGGAGCGGCGCAAGGAGCTCGTCAAGGTCGCGAAGAAGCACGGTGAAGACTGCAAGGTGAGCATTCGCAAAGCTCGCCACGACGCCCTCGACATGCTCGAGGAGATCAAGGGCAGCGGCGGCGCGAGTGAGGACGACGTCGAGCGCGCGAAGAAGAAGGCCGAGGAAATCGTGGCCGAAGCGGGTCAGGCGGTTGACCAGATCATCCAGCAGAAGGAAAAGGAAATCCTGACGCTCTAGTCC
>QGUH01000221.1 GCA_003242355.1 Pseudomonadota bacterium | reverse complement strand
GACGGTCCAGCGTGAGGTGCGATCCAAGCGGTTTGTCATCGGCATCGACCCGGTATCGGTGGAGGTCGATGCCGCCGAAGCCGACGCTCCATCGAGCCGTCCTGCGCAAGATGGTTCGTGACCGAGCGTGGAGCAGGGGCGTGCGCAGCCCACCGTGGTCACGGGGCTCACGCTAACGTGCACGCGGTTTCGATCCGCCTCGAAGCGGAGGCGCGCTCCCGATCAGCTCGCCGATTTCCGGGCTTCTCGAGCGGGCGCGGGGCGCGCCGTGTCGGCGAGACGATCGGCGACGGCGTTGAGCAGCGGCTCGAGCCCCTCGTGGGTCACGGCGCTCACGAGGTAAAGGTGGAGGCCGAGCTCGTCGAACGCTCGCTTCACCTCTGGATACGCCGCGCGCACGTGCGGCAAATCCGCTTTGGTGAGGGCAACGAGCTCGGGCAGTGCCGCGAGCTCCTTGCTGAACGCCGCGAGCTCGCTTCGGATCACGTGGTAGTCGTCGATGGGGGAGCGGCCGGGCTCGTCTGCGAGCGTCACGAGGTGAACCAGCACGCGGGTGCGCTCGAGGTGTCGGAGAAAGCGGATCCCGAGCCCGTGCCCCTCGCTCGCCCCCGGGATGAGACCGGGGACGTCCGCGACGACGAAGCTGCGCCCGTCCCCGCGCCGCGGATCGCCGAGCGTGACCACGCCGAGGTGGGGCTCGAGCGTGGTGAACGGGTAATCGGCAATCTTGGGCCGAGCGCGGCTGACGGCGCTCACGAAGGTGCTCTTGCCGACGTTCGGGAACCCGAGCAGGCCGACGTCGGCCATCACCTTGAGCTCGAGATAAAGCTCCCGCTTCTCGCCGGGCTCACCCGGCTCCGCCCGGCGGGGCGCACGGTCCACCGGGGTCGCGAAATGCTTGTTGCCGCGGCCTCCGCGGCCCCCGCGCGCCACCACCGCCCGCGCGTTCGGCTCGAGGAGCTCGCAGAGCTTCTCCCGAGTGTCGCGGTCGTAGACGACGGTTCCCACGGGAACGCGGACGACGAGGTCGCGACCGGACCTGCCATAGCAATCCTTGCCCTCGCCATGAGCGCCCGACTCGGCGCGGAGCACGCGCTGGTGCGTCAGGTCTTGCAGGGTGCCGAGCCCGCTGTCCGCGACGAAGACCACGTCGCCCCCGCGCCCGCCGTCGCCGCCCGCAGGGCCGCCGAACGGGATGTACCGCTCCCGGCGGAAGGCAACGCAGCCGTTGCCGCCGTCGCCAGCTTCCACGCGGATCTCGCACTCATCGATGAACCGCACGCCGGGTCTTTCCCTTACTCCCGGGATCCCGTCAAGGCGGGCGGCGGCGCAATGCGTCGCTAGCGGTGCCGAAGCAGGGGCGGACGCGAGAGCGGGCGGGCGCCAGTGCGCGTCATGCGATCGAGCGCGTCGAGGGCTCCGAGGAGCGGGTCGAGGCCATACTTGTCGGCAGCCTCCTCGGTGAATACCTCCGGAATGCGTGCCAAGGTCACGGCGAGCAGCTTGCTCCCGAGATCCACCTCACGCTCGACGAACGACTCGAACGAACCGTAGCCCTTGGCCTCGAACAGGCGCTCGTCGCGGATGCGCTTGAGCACGCTGCCCGCGGTGTAGCACCGCTCCGAGAGGTTGCGCTTGAGCCCGCGGAGCACCGTGAGCGCGTCGTGCAATGCAGCAATCTGCGCCTTGATCGTTTCGGCCTGCTCCGGTGTGCGCAGGGTGGCACGCGCGCTACCCGGCCGCGGCGGCTCGAGGTTGCGCGCCGCGGCCTCGGCGGCGTGCTTGGCCGCGTGGCGTGCCGCCCAGGGGGCGACTCCTCGGACTTTGCGTGGGGCCGGTGCGGCCCCGCCTTTCGCCGACGCAGAAGGTGCTCGAGGCGCCTTTGCGGCGGGAGGGACCGAGCGCCGGCTCGGCGGCGTCACCGAGGGACGCCGTGCAGACGGACTCTTCGCCATGGGATTGCCCTCGTCCAGCTCAGGGTGGCAAGCCTAGTATACTCGGGCTCCTCCACCCCAATTCCTGCATCCCGATTCTGCCAATGATTCCGAACAGCGCTCAGAACGGCGAAGCTCGGGTCCCGCCGGATTCCGTTGCTCCGCCCGACGTGCGGCGCCTCGCCGTGGTCGTCAACGGCCGCGCGAAGAACGTGACCGCCGAGGTGATCTCGACTCTCGACCGCATCCTGAAGGGAGGCGATCTGTTCGTGTCGCGCAGCCTGGAAGATGCTCGGGAGATCGCGCGAACCCTGGTGGCGAGCGGGTACGGCACGGTGCTCACGGGTGGTGGGGACGGGACGTTCACCGTGATGGTTACCGAAGTCGTTCGTGAAGCGCGGCGCACGGGCAAGCCCTTGCCTCGCTTCGGGTTGCTCAAGCTGGGGACGGGCAACTCGCTGGCATGGGTCGTGGGCGCTCGCGACGTGAAGGGACGCGAGCTCGGCGCGGACATCGAACGGCTTCGCCACCACGCGGGCAGCCGGAGAATGCGCCTCGTGGAGGTGGACGGGATCATCTCCCCGTTCTGCGGGCTCGGCGCGGATGCGCGCGTGCTCGCCGACTACAACCGGGTGAAGGAGCTGCTCTCCAAAACCCCGCTGCGCCGCGTGGCCCCCGGCCCGCTGAGCTACGCCGTGGCGGCGGTGACGCGCTCGCTGCCGCGGGAGCTGTTCGCCCGCAAGGCGCACTGCCGCATCGTGAACGACGGTGGGGAGGCGTTCCGCATCGGCGAAAAGGGCTCGGTGCTCGCGGGGCCATTCCCGCGCGGCGCCGTCCTCTACGAGGGGCCGATGCGGTTCGCGGCGCTCTCGACGATCCCGTACTACGGGTACGGGTTCCGCATGTTCCCGTACGCGGAGGAGCGCCCGGATCGCATGCATCTTCGCCTAACTACGATGTCACCCTTCGAGTTCCTCCTTCACCTTCGCGACATCTGGCGGGGGGCGTACGAAGGGTCCGAACGGCTGTTCGATTACCTCGTGGAGTCCGTGACGATTGAGCTGGAACCCGAGGTCGCCTTTCAGATCGGCGGCGACCTCCGAGGGATGCGGCGTCGCGTGTCCGTCCAGCTTTCGCCGACGCCGATCGAGCTCGTGGATCTGTACGCGCCGCCCACCATTCCACCGTGAGCACGCGCTTTCGAACGAGCGCGGGAGCGCTCCTCGCGGCGCTCACGCTTTCGGCGCCGGCTACGGCGCGGGCTCCCGCGCTCGCGGCGGTGCTCACGTGCGACCCCATCACCGGTCCTGGACGCGTGCTCTGTTCCGTCGAGGTGCGTGGGCTGCGCACGGCGCGGATGGCCTGGGCCGACGCGCTGGTCGTCGCCGCGCCCGAGTTCGCGCGGCCGCTCCGGTCTCGCGTGGCGGCTCCGCGCCTCGAGCCGAGCTCGAAGTCTGCACGCATCGCGCTCGCGCTGGTCGCTACGGGGGAAGGACGGGGGACGCTGCGGGTGCGCGCCCGGGCGGTCCTCTGCCAGCCGCGTGCAGGTGGCGAGCTCTGCTGGTCCGAGGTGCAGGAGCCGAGCGTCGAGCTTGCCTTTCCGTCCGATTGAGTCCTCGTTCCGGTCGAGGAGCGGACAGCGGTAGCGGTGGGAGCACCGAGCTCCCGCGGCGCGCGTCGAAGTTGGCCCGGCGCTGCGCCATCCGTTAACGACCGAGCTCGTGAATCTTCCCGGCAGGCTGTCCGCAACGACACTGGGAGACCTGCTCGGTTGCCTTCACCGGGCTTCTGCCGATGGAGTGCTGGAGCTCATCGAGCGTGCGGGCTGCACTGCCGGGCGAGCGCACCGGATCTACTTCGAGCGCGGCCTGATCGACGCCGTCGAGACCGGTATGGGAACGCCCCGTCTCGGCGAGCTCTTGGTGCGACAGGGCGCACTCGCCCCCGAATCGCTCCTTTGCCTTCGGCCACGCCTGCTCGGTCAGGACGTGCGCACGGGGGAGCTCGTGATTGCCGAGCGGCTCGCGTCACAGGCGGAGGTGCTCCGCGCGCTCCGCGAGCAACTGCGCGCGCGCATCGAGGCGCTCTTCGCGCTGCGCGACGCGCTCGTGCGCTTTCACCCGCGGCGGCCGCGCCGTCGAGTCGGGCTTGCTCCGGAACCGCTCGGAGCGGCCGAATTCCTGCACGGGCGCCCGCGGGCGCGCGCCGCTCGACCGGCGCCGTCGTCGGAGCGAGAGCGCGCTCTCTCGGCGCTCGGGCTGGATGCGCGCGCCGATGCCCGCGCGGTGCACAGCGCGTTCCGGGCGCGCGCTCGCGAGCTGCATCCGGATCGACATCCGCATGCTTCTGCCGCCGAGCGGTCGCTCCTGCTCAAGCGGTTCGCCGAGCTCAGCGCCGCCTACCACGAGCTCGTGCGGACGAGCTCGGGCAGCTCCGACAGGTCGTCGAGGAGCACGTCCGGGCCGGCATCGATGAGCCGCGCGTCTCCTTGAATGCCGCCGCGGACGCCCACGGTGTGCGCGCCAGCGGCGCGCCCGGCCAGGACGTCTTGGGCGCCGTCGCCCACCACGACGAGATCGCGCGGTGGTACGCCGAGCCGCTCCGCGATGTGCAGGACGGGACCCGGATCGGGTTTCCGAACGGCGAGGTCGTCGCCGGCGACGACCACCTGGAAATACCGCTCGAGATCGAGGAGCGCGAGCACGCGTTCGGTCGTCACGCGCGGCTTGTTCGTGCACACCGCGAGCGGATACCGGGAAAAGAGAGCCTCGAGCGCGCGGGCGGCTCCCGGAATCACGCGCGTGCTCACGACCGGGTGGGCCGTGTAATAGCGGAGGAACTCGGCGTGCAGCGGCGTGAGGCGAGGGTCCTCGGGCGCGAGCGCGGCGGCGCGCGCCATGAGGGTCCGTGCGCCGTCGCCGACGTACAGCGCGATGGTCGACTCGGGGAGCTCCGGAAACCCGTGGCGCGCGAGCGCGTGATTGGCAGCGCGCGCGATGTCGGTGCGGGAATCGATGAGCGTGCCGTCGAGATCGAAGACGAGCCCGCGAATCAAGCCGTCGCCTCGAGAGGGTCTAGGCGTGCCGCAGAGCGGCCCGGCCCACGAAGAACGGCCCCATCTTCTCCATGAACTCGGAGGTTTGCCGCGTGGAGCGCATGGCCTGCACGACGCGCGACAGCGGATACAGCTCTTTGCCCACGAGCCCGAGCAAGAACTCGTTGTCGTTCTCGTCGAGCCCATGGCACGCCAGGCGCACGTCGTGAGCGAGGTCCGCCTCGGCGTAGGCACGCCCGATCATGCCGTGCTCGCGCAGGATGGCGCCCTTTTCGGCACCGTCGAGGCGCTCGAACGCGCCTTTGCGGCGCAAGGGATACCAGACCGCCCAGGGCCAGGCCTCGTTCAGCACGGTTTGCCGCGGGCGGCGCAGGAGCCAGTACTCGAGGTCGTGCTCGAATCCCGTGGAGTACGTTCGGCCGATCATGCAGAGGTGGGGGCGGACCGAAAGCTCGGCCAGCGGCCCCTCGGCGAGGGCCGGGCGCACCTTGGTGATGAGATCGGCGGGGTCCTCGGTCACGGTGAGCAGCGCGTAGCCACGGGGGTGCTGCACGTCCTCGTAAACCACGCCGGTGAGCCCGTAGCGTTCGAGCGCCCGACCGAACCCTTCGAGCACGGTGTGCGGCGAAAGCCCGGCCGGGCGCTCCAGCGCGAGGAGCTGCACGAAGAGGCGGCGATCCATGGTGATGGGCTGGCCCGCCTGGTCGCGGCCGCGCTCGGTGATGTCGATGAGGGACTCGGTTCCGCCCGTGCTCATGCGGGCAGGAATACCACAGCGCCTCGGTTCGGGCGCGCCTTGACCCTGGAGCCCGTCTGTTAGACTCCGCGCGCTTTGGCTCGACCCTCGTCTCCTCCTCCTCTCGACCCCGGCGCGAGCGCTGGGCCCGTACCCGGGCTCATGCTCGCGCATCCCGTTCCGGCAGGGCTTCGGGATCTCCTGCCTCCCGAGGCTTTCCGCAGCGCCGAGCTGTGCCGGCGTCTCGTGCGTTCCTTCGAGTTGCACGGCTACGAGCTCGTGACCGTGCCGCTCTTCGAGTTCGCCGACGTGGTCGAGCGCGGCCTGGGGAGCCTCGAGCCCCACGAGGTGCTGAAGTTCGTCGAGCCGGAGAGCGGGGCAGTGGTCTCGCTGCGCCCGGACATGACGCCACAGATCGCGCGCCTGGTGGCGACCCGGCTGAGCGGCGAGCCCGGCCCAGTTCGGCTTTGTTACCAAGGCTCCGTGCTGCGGCGGCGTCGCGAACGGGCGCGTCGGCACCGACAGATCCCGCAAGCGGGCGTCGAGCTCATCGGCGCCGCGGGAGCGGCCGGCGATCTCGAGTTGCTCGGTGTCGTCGCGGCAGCGGTTCGAGTGGCCGGGCTCGAGGAGTTCGTGCTCGATCTCGGGCACGCCGGCGTCGCCGGAGCGCT
>QGUH01000220.1 GCA_003242355.1 Pseudomonadota bacterium | reverse complement strand
GGCGTCGGTGGCGGCGAAGCCGCCACGCCGCCCACTCCGTGCACGGGCACCGATGGCGCCGACGCGACCGCCACTCCGGCCACTCCGTGCACCGATGATGGCGAAGCGCCCACTCCGCCCGCTGACATCGGTGGCGTCGGAGACCCCGCCACTCCGGCCACTCCGTGTGTCGGCATCGGCCCCGCCGTCTGCGGCACCCCGCCGCCGAGCCCCGCCGCCTGCCCCGGGCTCGCCGCGACCGGCGCGCGAGGCATCGCGCGCCGCGCCTCGACCGGCAAACCCAGCCCGCGCGGATTCGTCGCGCGGACGCGGTGCTCGCGCGGCGGATGCGTCGCCAGCAGGCCCGTCAAGCTCCGAAACGCCTGACCGAAGAACGCATGGTTGAACTGCGATGCCGCCGGCGCCATCAGCCGCGAGCCGAGCGACAGCTCCGCGATCTTCCGCAGCGCTCCCAAGAGCCCCGGCGGATTGCGCGTGAATTGCACGGCCGACGCATCCGCGAGGTACTCGCGCTGCCGCGACACCGCCGCCTGAATCAGCCTCCCGAAGAAGTACCCCGAGTAGCCGATGATCATCAGCGAAAGCCCGCCGACGACGCACACGGCGACGACCGCGATCAACCCCTGTCCGTCGCGCGAGCTGCGTCCCCGCGACGCGAAGCGCGCGCGCGACACGACGTGGAGCAGCAGCCGCCCGATGTGCCCGATCACCAAAATCCCGAACACCGTCGATGCGAGCTTGAGATTGAGCCGCATGTCGCCGTTCAGGATGTGCGAGAACTCGTGCGCCACGACGCCCTGGAGCTCGTCGCGCGACAGGTGCTCGGGCGCTCCTTGCGCCCCCCCCCCGCCGGCGTCACTCGTCGTGAGCCCCGCCGCGAACGCGTTGATGCCCGCCTCTTCCTTGAGCACGTACACGGCCGGCAGCGGCGTGCCCGAGGCGATCGCCATCTCCTCGACCACGTTCAAGAGCTGCCGCTCCTTGAAGTCCTTCGTGCTCGGATCGACCGCCGTGCCCCCGAGCATCTTGGCCACGACGCGCCCGCCCGCGCGAAACGTCAGCCACCGGTAGCCCGCGGCAATCCCCACCACGGCCAGCGTCCCGAACGCGACCCAGAACAACACGTCGGGTCGAAAGGCCACGTACCGCGGCTGTCCGCCGGGCTCGAGCCACGCTTCGGGCGCCTCGAGCTGCAGCACCAAGAACACCGCAACGAAGTAGCCGCCCGCGATCAGCGCCAGCACCGCGAGCCCGAACAGCACGATGAGACGCGCGCTGCGACGCCGTGCCCGTTCTTGCGCTTCGAAAAAATCCATCGCCTCTCGCCGATCTCTCGAGCGTGCGCGCCTCGCCGCGACTCAAACGAGATGAGTGCCCTCCAGAACGCCGAGCAGCTCGACCGAGCGGCGTGTTCGCCCGTTCTCACGGGGGCGGCTCGCGCCGCGTCTTTCCGCCGAAGGCTCCTCGGGTGAATCCGGCCGGGCCCCTCCCCGCGCGAGCACTCCCTTCCACGCAGGTTTCCGCATGCTCCGGCGCCGTTCCCCGACCGTTCGTCGTTAGGTGCGTGCGAACGAGACGCGCGGCGCTTGCCGCTCGGCCACGTTGTCGATCTCGAACGGCTCCGCCGCGTCGAACCCGAGCGCGCCCGCGAAGAGCACGGCCGGGAAGCGCTCACGCCGCGTGTTGTACGCCATCACGGCGTCGTTGTACGCCTGGCGCGCGAAGGCGATCTTGTTCTCCGTCGACGTGAGCTCCTCGGTGAGCTGCATCATGTTTTGATTCGCCTTCAAATCCGGATACTGCTCGGAGACCACGAGCAGCCGCGACAGCGCCCCGCCGAGGCCCGCTTCGGCGCTCGCGAGACCGCGCACCGCGCTCGCGCTTCCGGGATCCCGCGCCGCGGCATTCGCCGCCGACACGGCCACGTTGCGCGCGCGGATCACCGCCTCGAGCGTCTCCCGCTCGTGCTGCAGGTATCCCTTCGCCGTCTCGACGAGATTCGGAATCAGATCGTAACGCCGTTTGAGCTGAACGTCGATTTGGGAGAACGCGTTCTTGTAACGGTTCCGGAGCGATACGAGCGAGTTGTAAAGTCCGACGACGAGCAAGCCGACCAACACGACGAGCCCGAGCATCACACCCAGCACGATCACGAGAGCGGTCATGGAGCTTCGAGCAGTCTGCCACACAAAAATCGAGAATGGGCTGCCTCGGAGCAGCCCGCGTGCACCAGTTCTGCGCGGCAGTGGGTAGAGCAGCGCGGCAGTGCGTCCCTCGCACGTCGCGGACCGCCGCAGCAATCGACACCCCGAGTTCGTCGCGCGCTCCACACACCGACGGCCGTCGCACGTCGAGGGTCGCACCAGCAGGCGGTGCATGGCGAACCACCCACCGGTGCGTCACGGGCTTGCGGTTGGGCGCCCGTTTCGGGGGTGCGGTCACCGATCGAGCACGGCAGGGAGAAGCATCGCACGAGCGTGGTCAGAACGACGGCACACCGGCGCCGTCGCAGAGCCAGCAGCGCACCGGCGCCGTCGCAATGCGAGCAGGGCACGAGGCCGTCACGGGTCGAGCCCCGCGCGGGTCGCCCTGCAGAAACTCACGTCACGCGGACGAGCGGGATGGAAGCACGAAACCCAGCAAGTCGTGATTTCAACGAATTTCACCCGACACGCCTGCCAAACGGCGAAGAGCCCGAAGCACGCCACCCGAACGGGCGTCCAGCCGCAAGCCCTGGAACACGCCGAAACACGCGAAAACCAGCGTCGAAGGTCGTCGTCGCGGGGATCGTGCCCCATGTGCCCGTAGCACGCGCCGAAACACGTGAAAAACGGCGTCGAAGGGAGCGCCCGCGCGGGGAGGACTCGCCCAATCCGCCAGCGGCACGACGGCGATCAGCCCGAGGTGAGCTCGACCCGAACCCGAAACCCCGGGAATACGTTCTCGCCGTAGACACGGCCCCCCATGCGCTCGACGAGCCCTTTGACGAGCGAGAGGCCGATGCCGGTCCCTCGGTACTCACGTGTCAGCTCGCGCTCGCCACGAAAGAACGGCTCGAAGATGGAGCGGAGATGCTCGCGGCGCACGCCGGGCCCGCGATCGCGAACCATCACGGCGACTCCGGTTTCGATGGGTGTGGCGCTGACGGTGATCCGCCGATCGAGGGCGCCACGGCCGTACTTGATGGCATTGTCGATCAGGTTGAAGAGCACCTGTTTGAGCGCGTCGGATTCGAAACGAACGGCGGGGAGCGTCTCTACGAGCTCGAGCTCGAGCACGAAGCCCTCGTGCTCGGCGTGCGGGCGCAGCGTCTCGACCACCTGCTCGACGACGCCCCGCACGTCCCCCACCTCGAGCGCGAGCGCGCGCGGGCGCCGCTCGATCCGCGACAGCTCGAGCACGTTCTCGATGAGGCGCGTGAGGCGCTCGCTCTCCGCGGTGATGGTGCGGTAATAGGCCCGCCGACGGGCATCGTCGGCGACCAGGTCTTCCTCGAGCATCTCGGCGTGCATGCGGATCGCCGTGAGCGGCGTCTTGAGCTCGTGGGAAACGGCGGAAACGAAATCGTTTCGGCGCTCGGCGAACGCGACCTGCGCCGCGGTCATCCGATAGAGCGCGTACAGGCCCACCACGATCGACCCCGCGAGGAGCGCGAGGAGCGGGTACAAGAGGGAGCCCGCGTCGGGATCGGCGAGCGGCCGAAGCCGCAGCGTGGCTTCGAGGCCTTCGAACGGCGGCCCGAACCGGTGCGCGTGGACGTAGCCCACTTCGCGCCCTCGCTCGAACGCCCCGCGCACCGAGGCGTCCGCCGGGCGCAGCTCCGCGACCTCGCCGAGCCCGCGTGCTTCGAGCACGCGCGCCTTCAGCGTATCGACGAGGAGCCGCGCGTCGATCACGAGCCCCTCGCGTGCCAACGGATCCGCCGCGCGCGCGCGGTGGAGCACGAACAGGTCCTTGCCCGCGTGGAACACGACGAAGCTCGACATCGGGAGCTCCGGGCTCGTCGCGGGCGCCGGCGCCTCCTGCGCGTCCGCCCGCAGAGCAAGCAGCAAGAGCACCGTAGCCGCGATGAAACCCGCGATGGCCGAAAGGCGGCGCGCCAGAACGCCGGTGGGTTGGACCGATCGGCGTTCCAGCCTCGTTTCGTAGGGGCGGCACGGGCCACCCCTTCCCGCCGAAGTGAACTCGGCGGGGCCCCTCTCCGCGCGCGCACGCTTCCCATCGCCGTCTTCCGCGTAGTTCGGCGCGTTCCTCGCCGTTCGTCGCTCTAGCAGACCACGCGTCCGAGCCACCGTGTTTGCCCTCACAGCGCGTCCGTGAACGGATCGCCAGCGTTCTTCGAAGCGGGCTTGCGGCGCTCCTCCGCGCTGCGATTGAGTTGCTGCAACACCTCCGGGCTCGTCTTCGGAGCTTTGGGCGCGGCGGCCTCCCCCTTCGCGCGCACAGGCGCCGAGCGCGAAGCCGGTGCGAGCACCTTCTTCGGCCTCTCCGAAGCCGGCTCGAGCGCCTCGAGCGCGCCGGTCGGAGCCGGCGCTTCTTCGTCGCGCGCGCCCGTTCGAGCCCTATCGTGCGGCGACGACGTCGTGTGGCGCCACCGATCGAGCACGGCGGTCAAGCGATCTCGCCGCGTGGCGTCGAGTTGGGAGGCGCCGACCAATTCCACTCCCCGAGCGCCCGACTTGAAGTACCCCACGACGAAGGGCGCCCACGTCTCCACGCGCGTCTCGTCCGCGTCGTAGGCCGAGCTCGGGCGCGCGCCTTCCTGCTCGAGCACGCGCGTGAGCTCCCGCTCGAGCTCGTCGAAGATGCGCTGCGCGACGATTTCGTGCCGCAACCGTCGCTGCGCCTCGAGGCGCTCGTCGATGGAATCGAGCAAGAACCCGAGCGGTGCGAGCAACACCACTCCGAGGCTCGCGAAGGCGACGCGCAGGCGCGTCAGCGACGAGAATCGGCCCATCGATATCCCTGTCCGCGAACCGTGGACAAGTATCGCGCGCCGTCCGCACCGAGCTTCTTGCGCAGCTTGGCGATGTGCATGTCGACGGTGCGCGTCTCCACGTGCTCCACGTTGTTCATGTTCCACACCTCCCTGAGGAGCGTGCGCCGGCTGACGATGCGCCCCGGCTCCTCGGCGAGCAGGCGGAGGATCTGGATCTCCCGAGCGGAGAGCTCGATCTCCCCCGCGTCCGAGCGCGCCGATCCGCGGTCGGGGTGCACCTCGAACGGGCCAATCCGGAAGCTCGCGGAATCGAGCTTGCGTGCCCGTTTGAGCATCGCGTGAACGCGCGCGACGAGCTCGCGCACGCTGAAGGGCTTGGTCACGTAGTCGTCCGCGCCGGATTCGAATCCGCGCAGCACGTCTTCCTCCGCGCCCTTCGCGGTCAGCATCAGGATCGGAACGTCGCGACCCGCCTTGCGCAACGCGGAGCACAGGGCGAAGCCGTCGAGCTCGGGCAGCATCACGTCGAGCACGACGAGGTCGAAGCCCTCGCGAAGCGCCGTTTCGAGCGCTTCCCGCCCGTTGCTGCTCGCCGAAACCCGATAACCCCGGAACGTGAGGACGTCGCACAGACCTTGCCGAATGCTGGGCTCGTCTTCGACGACGAACACGTGGGGAGCGACGCCAGAGGATGCGCGGGTCACGTCTTTCGATTGTACTCGCTCGGTCCGAGGCTTCGTAAACGAAACGTAAAAGACTCGCCCCTTCGTTTTACGCAACCTTTCCCGAAGAAAGCGCGCGCTTCGGCTACTCCAACGAAGGACGGAGCGCGGCGTCGCTCCAGCAAGGAGCCTCGATGTTCAAGACCAACCGAATGCGATGGGGTGCGCTTTTGGCACTGATTGGAACCACGTTCGGCGCGCATCGGCTGTACTCGGCCCATGCACGCGACCTCGACGCGCCGGCCGGTACGAGCAAGCCGGTGGAACCCGTTTCGCCGCCCAAACGGCACGGCGGCGAGACGGTCGTGTCGGGCAACGTCCCACCGGCGTGGGTTCAGGCCGGCGACGAGACCGTGCAGCTCACGGCGCAGCTGGATCGGACGGCGGTGCTGAAGGACGGCGAGGGCACCGTGCACGTCGAAGTGGTGGTGAAGACGAAGGACGTGGAGGGAACGGTCGCGCGGGTTCCGAGCGACATCGTGGTCGTGGTGGATCGCTCCGGCTCGATGGGGGGCGAGAAGATCGCCTACGCGAAGCGCGCCCTGGAACAGCTCATCGAGCGGCTCCGCCCGGAGGATCGTTTCGCGCTCGTCACCTACGACGACGAGGCCCAGCTGCGCGTGCCGCCCACCACCGGACCGCCCGAAGCGGCCCGCCCGGGGCCCCGCAAAGACCCCCCCCCCAAAGTGGGGGGCAGCCCGACCATAAGCCGGGGACGGAACCCGGCCCATCGGGG
>QGUH01000219.1 GCA_003242355.1 Pseudomonadota bacterium | reverse complement strand
CCGTTGCCAAGAATTTCCCCTGAAAGACCCAAAGCTTTGCGGCCATCAATGTGAAGGCATCGAAGGTATGGTCGCGACCACACAGCCCGACACGTTCCGCGTGCTCGTCGTCGACGACGCGAAGGGCATTCACGAGGACATCACCAAAATCCTTCGCCCTCCCGCGGCGCGGAACGCCGAGCTCGAAGAATTGGAGGAAGCCGTGCTCGGCGCGGCGCGTCGCGAGCTCACCCGCGCTCGGTTCCGCATCGACTCGGCGTTCCGAGGGGAAGAAGGCATCGCCCGCGTGCAGCGCGCGCTCGACGAAGGCGACCCGTACGCGCTCGCGTTCGTGGACGTCTTGATGCCTCCCGGGATCGACGGGATCGAAACGCTGGCGCACATCTTTCGCCTCGATCCGCACGTCCACGCCGTGGTCTGCACGGCGCACACCGACCACACCTGGGACGAGATCGCGCAGAGGCTCGGTCAGACGGACCGGATGATCGTGCTGCGCAAGCCGTTCGACTCGATCGAAGTCCTGCAGGTGGCGCACACGCTCGCCTACAAGTGGGCGCTCGCCCGCCAGACCGAGCAGCAGCTCGCCGAGCTCGAGCGAAAAGTGCTCGAGCGCACCCAGCACCTCGAGGCGGCCAACGCCCAGCTCCGCCGCGAGGTTCAGTCACGCGAAAAGGCGGAAAGCGATCTCCGGCATCTGGCCATGCACGACGTGCTCACGGGGATGCCGAACCGCATCTTGTTCCGGGAGCGCCTCGAGCGAGCCATCCTGCGCGCGCGTCGTCACCAGAAGCCGTTCGCGGTGATGCTGCTCGACCTCGACAACTTCAAGGACGTCAACGACGTCCATGGCCATGCCGCGGGCGACGAGCTGCTCCGGGAAACGGCGCGACGCCTCTTGGGGTGCATTCGCGCCTGCGACACGGTCGCCCGCCTGGGCGGCGACGAGTTCGTGCTGTTGCTCGAAGACCTGACGCATCCCCGCGATGCGGTGCTGGTGGCGGAGCGCGTCCTCGAATCGTGCAGCGCGGCGATGGACGTCGGAGGGCACCGCGTTCGAACCCCGCCGAGCATCGGGGTCGCCACCTATCCGACCGACGGTGCCGACGCCGACACGCTGCTCAAGAGCGCGGACCTCGCGATGTACGAGGCCAAGCGCGCGGGGCGCGCCACTTACCGGCTCTACTCGGACAACATGCGCCTCTCCACCGTGCAGAAGCTCGAGCTACGGGAACGGCTCGAACGCGCGCTCGCTCACGACGAGTTCCGACTCTGGTTCCAGCCGCTCATCGATCTCGGCACCGGGAACATCGTCGGGATGGAAGCGCTCCTGCGCTGGGAAGATCCGGTGCTCGGCTTGATTCCGCCCATGCACTTCGTCCCGGCCGCCGAGACGTTCGGGCTCATGATGCCGATCGGGCACTGGGTGCTCCGCGCCGCCTGCCGCCAGCTCGCGGCCTGGGACGCCGCGGGGTTACCGCGCCTGAGCATGGCCGTGAACGTTTCCCCGCATCAGCTGCGCGACGACGCATTCCCGGACCAGGTGCAACGCGCGCTGTGCGAGTCGGGACTCGATCCGACACGACTCGAGCTCGAGGTCACCGAGAGCGCGGCGATGGAAGACATCGAGCGCGCCGCTGCACGGCTCGCGCGGCTTTCCAACCTGGGAGTGCGCGTCGTCATCGACGACTTCGGCTCCGGCTATTCGTCGCTCGTTCGCTTGAAGGAGCTGCCGATCGACGCGCTCAAGATCGACCGCATGTTCGTCAAGCACATCGTCGAGGACCGCCGCGATGCCGCGATCGTGACGGCGATCGTCGCCATGGCGCATTCGCTCGGGCTGCAAGTCGTGGCCGAAGGCGTCGAGACGGAAGACCAGCTCGAGCTGCTCCGGAAAATGCCGTGGCAGCACCCGTTTCGCCCCGCCTGCCAGCGGGCGCAAGGCTTCTTGTTCGGGCGACCGAGCCCGGCGCCGATCGTCGCCGGCCTCGTCCAGGAACGAGCCAACGGCTCTCCGGTGTCCGCGCGCTCGAACGCGCCGCGCGACCGCAACACCCCGAGCACCGCACCGGAAGCAGCCTCCCACGGCTGACGGCGCGCACCCCGCGTGCGCGCTTTGCCGGAGGGGCGCGCGAGGGAGCGAGTGCCGAGAACGCGCTCACGCTTCACGACGACGCGACGCATGCCGCCCGTAACCGCGCGCGGACGGGATGTTCCTTCAGCCCTCCCCGACGACGGAGCCCCGAGCTCCGAGCGAGCCAGCCCGGCTCGCCCCGTCAGCTCCGTTCCGCGGCAGCGGGCGGCAAGAGCCGGCGCACGCGCTCGATCATCGGCGGATGCGAGTAGTAGAACGCGGCGTACAGAGGGTGCGGGTGCAAGTTCGAGAGATTGTCGCGCGCGAGCTTGACGAGCGCGCTGCCGAGATCCGCCGGCCGGCTCGTAAGCTCGGAGGCGAAGCGATCGGCCTGCCACTCGTGCGTGCGCGATCGGTACGCAAACAGCGGCTGGAGCGGAAACCCGGCGAGCGAAAACAGAAAGCCGACGATGACCACGCGCGCCGGAAACGAGGCCTCGGCGAGCCCCACGAGCCCCGGCAGCGCGTCGAAGGCCAAGAGCTCGTGCGCGAGATAGAACCCGGCGAGCGAGAGCAGCGCCGAAAGCACGAGCGATTTGGTGACGTGCCCGAGCTTCCAGTGCCCGAGCTCGTGCGCGAGCACGGCCAGCACCTCGGCGCGCGTCATGCGCTCGAGCAACGTGTCGAACAACACGACCCGCTTCACCCGTCCGAGCCCCGTGAAGTACGCGTTCGAGTGGCTGCTGCGCCGTGAGGCGTCCATTTCGAGGATCCGACCGACGCGTACCCCGCACCGTGCCGCGAGGCGCTCGACGTCCGCTTTCAGATCTTCGGCGCCGAGCGGCTTCATCTGGAAGAACAACGGCTCGATCACGTACGGCGCGACGTACATCATGAACACGCCGAACGCGCTGAAGCCCATCCAGGCAAGGAGCCACCACGTTTGGGGTGCGGCGCGTACGAGCGCGAGCCCTCCCGCGGAGAGCAGCACGACGAGCACGGCGCCAATCAGCGTGCTCTTCAGCCAATCGCCGACGAACAACCCGGGCGTCGTGCGGTTGAAGCCGTGGCGCGCCTCGATCCGAAAGGTCGAGTACGCCGAGAGCGGAAGCTCCAGCACCGCCCCGAGCAGCGCGAGTCCCACGAAGAACACGACGCCCTGGAGCACGAATCCGCTCACGACCTCGCGGACCCAGGCGTCGTACAGCGCAAGACCACCCCCGAACAAGAAGGCCAGCACGACCACCGCCGAGGCGAGCGTCGTCACCACCCCGAAGCGCGCACGGTCCTGCGTGTAGCGCGACGCCTTCTGCAGCGTGACCGTATCGACGCTCCCCGCGAGCTCGGGCGGAATCACGGTTTCGTGGCGACGGAGGTGTCGGACGTTCAGCAGCGTGAGGCCGAGCCGAATCCCGACGATGACGCAGTAAGCGACGGCGAGCAGGAGAGCCATGAACCCTGCGCTCGTTCTAGCCTCGTTTCCCTGCCCCGGCCCGCACCGCCCGCCGTACGAATCCGTCGAGTCGCAAGACCAGCGCTCGCCCGAGCAGCTGGGGCGCCCGCGACGAATTCCCGCCGTCGTCGGCCGAGACCGGTGCTCGCCGTCCCTCGGATCCGAGGCCCCCCTCCTGCTGCCGCAACGTCTGCCGCTGCCGACGTTCGGGGCGGAACGCGTCCGTTTCACCCCGGGCGCCCCGGACGCGCTCGAGCCCCTGCGCTCGTCGACGTACTCGTGGGAGGCGCTGTGGTGGGAGCACGGGCACCTGAGTCTCCGCACGTTCTCTCACGGTGGGCGCGGGTTCGAGCTCGACTGTCGCCTCACCTGTGAGCCGATGCTCGAAAACGCCGCCGGCGCCGAGCTCCGACTGGAGCTCGGAGGCCACGGGCGAATCCCCGCGACCCATCTCTTCCTGCGCACCGAAGGCGTGCAGAACCCGCGCTGGAACCGCAGCCTACGCCTCGGTTTCGGCGGCCTCTAGGACGCCGATCGGTCAAACCGCTCGGCCTCCTAGCGCTGACGTCGCATGTCCGTCGTTCCTGCCGGCTTCGCGTAGACCCGGTGAGGTTCCCCGCCCGAACGGGACGCGCACCGGCGAGCCTGCGCAAGGATGGGTGGGCTCGCGCCTCCCCGCGTGCCTCACCACGGGACCGCTGCGCGCTCGCGTGTGCACGCGAGCAGCGACGCGAGCGGTGTCACTCCGCTCTTGGCGCCCGCAGAGCTCGGTTCGTCGCTAGTGTGTGCCGTTGCATTACCAATCTGAGCCCAGCGCATTATTACGCTGCCCATTAAGCTTGCATGATCGCGTGTCCGTATTCAGGCTCATACACCGACCAAACTTTGCCTTGGTCGATGTGCGTCGAGATAGGTTGAGCACGAAGCCAGAACTGCCCCTCAGGTTCACGTTCCGCACGTGCGGACACGGGCGTGATTCGGGGTGGAGGTAGACAACGACCATGCGAGTGTGCGCTGCCGGCTTTCTGAAAATCGGGTTTCTTGTCGTTCTGGCGTCCTCTGCGTGCGGAGGCGACCCGAACGTCGCGTCGAACGACGGCGGATTGTCCGAGGGCGGAACCACCGGGAAAGGTGGTGGCGACGACGGCGGCGCGTCCAATTCCGACGGGGAGGGTGGAAGCGGCGCCGTCGTGATCCCCGTCGGGGGCGGCGGCAACATCAATCCGGGAAAGTGCGAGCCGAAGACCTGCGAGGACGTCGGCGCCGAGTGCGGCACCATCCCGGACGGTTGCGGCGACGTGCTCGATTGTGGCGAGTGCGACGACGACGGGATCTGCGGCCTCAAGAAGGCGAACAAGTGCACCTCACCCAACGACGTCTGCGAGCGGATTCCCGAGGACGAGGCGTGCGCCGGCAAGCAATGCGGATTCGAGGGTGACGGCTGCGGCGGAACCTACGAGTGCGGCACGTGTGAGGACGGCGAGGTCTGTGGCTCCGAGGTGCCCTTCGAGTGCGGGCCCGACACGGGCGGCCCCACCACCTGCCAGGCGAAAATCGAGAGTTGCGAGTCCGTCGGCGCCGAGTGCGGCATCATCGGCGATGGCTGCGGCGGCACCATCGACTGCAACGAGGAGCTCGGCGGCTGCCCGGACGGCACCTTCTGCGGCGCCCAGCAACCGTATCGCTGCGACGAGCCGCCGCAGCCGAACTGCACGGCGGCGAGTAGCTGCGCCGAGCTCGGCTGGGAATGCGGCATGGCCGTGGACGAGTGCGGCAACGTCTTCGATTGTGCGGACGAAGGCCGGACCTGCGGCCCGTTCGAGGCCTGCATCGGCGGCATCGACAGCCCCACGGTCTGCCAGGTGCCGACCGGCGGGGGCCCGTGCGGGCCCTGCGCGGCGATCCCGGGCTGCCCCGCCGAGCCGACGCGCCTCACCGGTCGGGTGATCACGCCGGGCCGCAGCAACAACAACACCGGGAATCAGGTCGGTGTCCCGAACGCGTTCGTGTACATCCTGCGCACGAACGACGAAAACGATCTCCCGGCGATCGGCTCCGGCATTCCGCAGGGCGGGACGGCCTGCGACCGGTGCGACCAACAGGAGCTCGGTCCCGTCCTCGCCGGCGCCATGACGGACGCCGCGGGTGAATTCGTCATCGAGGGGAACGTCCCGGTCGGCGAGGAGTTCCTGCTCGTCGTCAAGGCCGGCAAGTTCCGCCGCGCCCAGCGGCTCACGCTTCCCGCGGAGGCTGCCTGCAAGACGACCGCGTTGCCCACCAACGCGGCCGACAACCCCACGCGTCTGCCGCGCAGCATGAGCGATGGGATCGCGGTCAACATCCCGCGCATCGCCGTGGCAACGGGCGAGCTCGACGCCATGGAGTGCGTCTTCGAGAAGATCGGCATCGCGCACTCCGAATTCGGCAATCCCGGCAACAACGGCTCGAACGCCGCCCGCATCCACCTGTACCGAGGTGGCGGTGGCGCCCGCTACAACAACCAGACGCCCGAGCATAGCGAGCTGTACAACAGCCTGACGCGCCTCTCACTCTACGACATCGTCGTCGCGGACTGCGAGGGACCCAGCTGGGGATACAGCCGGAACCCCAACTTCTACACCAATTCTCGCAAGGCGAACGTGCTCGAGTACGTGAACCGCGGCGGGCGCCTCTTCGCCAGCCACCTCAACTTCATGTGGATTCACCAAAACGGCACCGCAGCGTACGACGAAGACGATCCGATCGCGACGGGCATCGGCCCCTCCGCGACGTTCTCGACCAGCCTCGTCTGGAGCCCCGACGTGGGCACGGGCCGCATCTCGCTCGGACGCCCGAACGCGAGCCCGCGCATCGAGAACTTCCGCGACTGGATGG
>QGUH01001221.1 GCA_003242355.1 Pseudomonadota bacterium | reverse complement strand
CCGCGAGCCATCCCGCGTTTATTCCCGGCCCAACTCCCCGCCCATGCCGCGGGCGCGCTTCGACTACCATTTGAACCCGGGGCTCGGTTACGTTAGCCCCCTCTGCCACGAGCCGCGCGTCGCGCTCTCTGCGCTGATCGAGCTGCTCGCGCCGTATCGCGCGAACCGCCAGCTGCAGATCCTCAAACGGCACAAGCCGGTCGCCGTGGAGCAAGAGCACGATCGGTTCCAAGCCGTGCGCCTCCGAGACGTCGAGAAGGGCATTGAGCGCGTGTTCCGCGCTTCCTTCTTCCTCGATGCGAGCGAGTTCGGAGATTTGCTCGAGCTCGGTCAGGTCGAGCACGTGATCGGCGCCGAAAGCCAGGACGAGACGGGCGAGCCCCACGCGCTGAGTGGCCCCGCCGATCCCCTGGATCAACAAGCAGTCACCTGGTGCTTCGCCATCGATCACATCCCCGGCGAAGACAACACCATCGAAAAGCCCCGCGATTACGACTTTTGGCGCAACTACAAGGCGGACTTCTGGCCCGGACCGCAACTAGGCTGGACCTTCATCGATCCGCAGACGCTCGAAGTGCGCCATCAAGCGATCTTCGAAGGCCCCACCGACGAGAACGTGCGCGACCTCTGGCACTTTCGGCGCATCCTCTACAAGGGGCACTTCGCTCCCGACCACTTCGCGAGCGACATCACGCTCGTCAATTGGCCGCAGGTCGACTACTGGCTCGGTCCGCTGCTCGGGGTATCGGAAGAGGAACGGCAAAAGCACCTGGAAGGAGCGCGGCAGCTCAGTCTCTCGTTCTTGTACTGGATGCAGACCGAGGCGCCGCGGCGCGACGGCGGCCGCGGTTACCGGGGCCTGCGATTGCGCAACGACGTGGTCGGCACGATCGACGGCCTGGCCAAGCACGTGTACGTGCGCGAGAGCCGGCGCATCCGCGCCGAGTTCACGGTGCTCGAGCAACACATCGGGGTCGAAGCGCGCGGCAGCCTGGAAGGCGCGGAGATCTTCCCCGACAGCATCGGGATTGGCAGTTACCGCATCGACCTGCACCCGAGCACGCGCGGGCGCACCTACGTCGATTTGAGCAGCTGGCCCTTCCAGATCCCGCTCGGGGCGCTCATCCCGATCCGCGTCGAGAATCTGTTGCCCGCGTGCAAGAACATCGGCACGACGCGCATCACCAACGGCGCTTACCGCATGCACCCGGTCGAGTGGAGCATCGGCGAAGCGGCTGGGGCCCTCGCGAGCTACTGCCTCGCGCGGCACCTCACGCCGCGCCAAGTGCGCAACAAGCCGGCGCTGCTCGAAGACTTCCAGCGCCTGCTCCAGGACGTGCTGCGCGTCGAAATCGCCTGGCCGAGCCCGCGCGCGACCGCTCGCTGAACCGCGAGACCGCACGGTCGCTCATCGGCCCCCTCTTGCGGACGACGCCGTGGGCGCTGCGCGCCGAATCGAGAGGGAGCGGCCCTGTCGCGCGGGGTCGGACACTCCGCTACCTCGGCGACCGTGATGGCCGTTGCGTTCCGACCCTGGCGGTGAACACTTGCTCGGATGCGGAACGCACCCCCGCGCTGGTGGCTGCTCGCGGGCACGGCCGTGGCGGCCGCCGGGACCGGGCTCGTGCTCGGGATCGTGGCGCCTCGCCTCTTCGCGTCCGCGCTGCCGTCCCTGCCCACGCTGCCGGCGCTGAGCGCGTCCGCGAGCGTGCTGCGACCGACGCCCGACGTGATCGTGGCGGGGGAGAGCCTCGCCCGGCCCGAGACCGCCGCATTCCACCCCGAGG
>QGUH01001220.1 GCA_003242355.1 Pseudomonadota bacterium | reverse complement strand
ACGCAGTTTTTCGGGACGGGCGACCCAGAGGCCCCGTGGCCGACGCTCGTGCTCGCGGCCGTCGCGATCAAGCCCGCCGCCGGAACGCCCATCACCGTCACGCGCGGGTTCGTGCTCGAGGCGCTCCAGGGCGTGAGAGGCAGCAGGGCGGCTCGAATCGAGTCGATCGGCACGTTCTCCGCAAAGAACTCGGCACGGCTCGAATCGCTCGCGCAGGCCTCGATCCCGCGATCTGCTCCGCTCGAAGTCGTGCGGGGCGTTGTCCCAGCGAGGACGGCGCCCGTGGAGGCGCTCGGAGCGCCGCGTGCATCGAGGCTGGCGCGCATCGAGTCGATCGCGGCGCGCACGTTCTCGCGTGCCTCACGGCTCGAGATTCTCTCCGGTGTACGCCCGGCTCGAGTCCTTCCCGTCGAGGCGAGTCAGGGCGGAGCGTTCGGGCGAGACCTCGCGCTCGAGTCCCTTGGAGCCGCGGTCATCGAGCGTCACGCGCCGACGGAGGCGCTCGGCTCGGTGCGGGCGGAGCGGCCCCTTCGAATCGAGGCGCTGATGACGCTCGCCGTGCAGCGCGCGCTCCCGATCGAGTCGCAGGCCGAGGGCCATGTCATCGCGCTCCGCGAGATGCCGCTCGAAGTGCTCCAGTGGCTGGCCCTCCCGCGCGTCACGGCCGTCGAGGCGCTCGCCACCGTCGAGGTCTCCCGATCGGCGGCACTCGAAGCCGTGCAGGCCGTCGCGGCGAACCCGTCTCTCCCGCTCGAGTCCGGCGCCGAGCTCGTCGCCTCGCGTGCCTTCGCGCTCGAGATCCTCGCCTCGGTGGTGGCGGCCCGGGCGGCGGCGCTCGAGGTGCTCGTGGGCGTCCAGGCGGCCCGAGCGCTCTATGCTGAGTCACGAGCCGAGCTCGTGTTCCTCCGGTCGCTCCCGATCGAGTCGATCGTGATCGCGCAGCTCTCGGTCGCGCGCGAGATGCCGTTCGAAATCCTCGCGGGCGTTCCGCGCACCTTCACCGCTCTCCTGGAGGGCCTCGGTGGCGTGGTGGGGCCCGCGGCCGCGGTGAACCTCGAGGCGCTCGCTGGCCTCGCCTTGTCGCGCCCCGCCCCCGTCGAGGCGCTCCTCGGCATCGTGCGCGCGGCACCGGTGCCGATCGAGTCGGCCGCCCTCCTCACCCTGCCGCGCGCTCTCTCGTTTGAGTCGCTCCGCCCCGTGCCGAGCGTGCTCCGGTCCCTGCCGCTGGAGTCGCTCCTGCCGTCGGGCGTGGCCGTCGTCGCGGTGCCGATCGAGTCGCTCCAGGGCACGCAGGCGCTGCTCGTCGTGCCGATCGAGACGGACCCCCGCTCGGGCTCACGCGGGCCGTTCGAGCTCGAGCTCTTTCCCGTCAGTCGCCCGAGGTTGAGGTTGCTATGAGCCTACGCATCGAATGCGTCCGCGGCGACACGCTGGAGCAGGACGCCCGACTCACGATGGCGGCCGGCACGCTCGCGGGCTGCACGATCTGGCTCACGGTCAAACGCGACCCGCGCGACCCCGACCCCGGCCTCGTGCAGATCAGCACGGAGAACGGCGGTGTCGTGATCCTCGACGCTGCCGCGCAGCTGGTGCGCTTCCGGATCGAGGCGCAGCGGACCGCACGGTTGCCCGTCGGCGAATGGTGGTTCGACGTGCAGGTCAAGCTGCCGACGGGCGGGATCCAGACGGCGGAGCCGACGCCCGGAATCTTCGAGGGCGTCGGCGAAATCACGCGCGCGAGGGGAGGGGGCTCAAAGCAACGCCTCGCCCCCCCAGGGGAGGGCGGAG
>QGUH01001219.1 GCA_003242355.1 Pseudomonadota bacterium | reverse complement strand
CGGGCCTCCCCGGGGCGACAAGAGCGACCGCGCCCGCGGCGGGGGCGGGGGCCGGGGCGCCCGGCGGGCCGCGCTCTGCGTGGATATGGGGAAATGGGCATTGGTTTCGGCCCGCCGTGAGCAGGCTTTCGAGGGGCGAGCCGCGGCTCAGGCAGGCCTCGAGCCCGCGGACGGCGGTTTCGCCGGCCACGCGCCGCGAGCCATCGCGATAAACCAGCATGCGCGCGTCGGTCAGCGCGTGGTCGTGAACGCGGAGGGGGCCGGGCGAGTGCCGTCGAGATCGGTGAAGTCGTACTCCGTCGCGAGATCGGAGACGCGCAGCACGCGCCCCGTCTTCCGCTGAACGTGCTCGTCACACGCGAGCGCTACGACCGCGCGCCCCGTGTACTCGATGGACTCGCCGTGCGGGGGATGCCTCGGATCCAGCACCTCCGCGGGAGACGGAGTGCCGGGGCAGAGCCCGAGCACGGTAATCCCCTGGTCCGCGAGCTCGTGCCCGAGGGCGCGGACGAAGCGATTGATCGTGGCCATCGCGAGGTCGTAATACGCGTTCTCGGCGAGGACCGGAGCGTCCGGATCCAACGTGCTCGTGAACACGAGCAGGGCACCTTCGCGACCGAAGACGAGCGGCAACGCGAGACGCGCGGTGACGAGCTGCGAGCGCACGCCGGCGATGAACAGGTCGTCCCAGAGCGACGGCGGAAGCGTCCAGAAAGGCCCGTGCTCCCGAGGAACGCCGCTCTGGGCGTGAACGTTGAACACGACGATGTCGAGCCCGCCACTTTCCGTCGCGATTCCGGCGAAGAGCGCCTCCAGCTGCGAGTCGTCCGTCGGATCCACGCGAGCCGGAATGCCCATTCCGCCGCGCGCCGAGACCTGGTCGGCCGTGTCTTCGACGAACGGCCCGGGCGTGTGCTCGTTCGAGAGATGCGACGCGCGATCGGTGAGGTACACGGTCGCGCCGGCTTCGCCGAGGCAGAGGGCGATCCCCCGGCCCACGCCGCGCGCGGCGCCCGTCACGAGCGCGAACCGCCCGCGCAGGGGGCGGGACTCGGAGCGAGTACGCCGGCTGCGCCCACGGGGCGTGGCGGACTCGACCGCTTCCGACCAGCCCAGACTTTGCAGAGTCGACATGGTGGCACCTCGAGGAGCGTCGGTGCTCGACGCCTCCCAAGCGTACCGTCGACCCGATGCGAAACAGCACGTCTCGACACGTTTCGGCATCGAATCCGAACGCGTGAGCAGCCGAGGGCGACGCAGAGCGTCGCGCAAGAACGCCGATCGGGGGATTCGCGCGTGCTCAGTTGCGCACGACGGGCAGAGAAGCTTTCGCGCTCCCGCCGATGTCGGCGAAAAAGTCGTTGCCCTTGTCGTCGACCACGATGAACGCGGGAAAATCCACGACCTCGATGCGGAAGACCGCTTCCATCCCGAGCCCGGGATATTCGAGCACCTCGACCTTCTTGATGCAGTCGCCCGCGAGGCGCGCCGGGGGCCCCCAAATCGAACCGGGGGAGAACCCACCGTGCTTGCGGCACGCCTCCGTCACGGCGCGGGAGCGGTTGCCTTTCGCCAGCATCACGAAGCTGCCGCCGCGGCTCTGGAAGAAGTCCACGTACGAGTCCATGCGCCCGGCCGTGGTCGGCCCGAAGGAGCCGGAGACCATGCCTTCCGGCGCCTTTCCGGGCCCCGCGTAGTACACGAGGGGCGGGGGGGGGAAGTCGGCAATCGGTTCGCCGCAATCGAGGCGCTCTTTAATCTCGCGGTGGCCAGGGCCCCGGGCGAGGAC
>QGUH01001218.1 GCA_003242355.1 Pseudomonadota bacterium | reverse complement strand
GACGAGCGCACCGGGCTGCACACCCGACCGTCGTCGACGCGGGCGCCCCGCTCGAGCGTCGACTCGGCGAGCACGGGCTCGAGCAGGAGCGACCACGCCGATCGTGGGCCGCTCGGTCCGCACAGCAGCGCGTAGCCAGCACCTGGCTGCCCGACGGGAGGCCACACGCGCGTGAGCCGCGGGGCCGCGGGGTTCGTTGCGACGTCGAGCCCGGCGAGCCGCCCGAGCGCCTTCGAGACCAACGTGATGCGGCTCCCCGGTTCGAGAAACCGGCTCGGCGCGATCACGATCGCGGCGCTCTCCGGCTCGGCCCAGGCGATCGCGGGCACTTCGCGCTCGCTCACCGTGCGAGGCGGTTTCCCTCGGCGCACGTCGCGGACCTGCGAGTCCGACAGCTCGCCCTCGAAGAGAAAGAGGTCGGCCGGCGCGAGCACCGGCCACCCCTCGGCATGAACCCGAAGCCGTGCCGCGGGCAGCGCCCGCCCTTCGACCGACGGCTCGATGCTCACGCGCGGCGGCTCACGGGTGGGCGGTGTCGCGAGCGGATCGCCGCAACCGAACGGGCCGCCGCCCACCAGGCAGACGAGCGCTGCGCGAAAGGCGAGAAAAGCGATGCCACGGGCCATGCTCGCCACACTTTCGGCCACGCCCCGGAGCCAGTTGCGCCCGTGCTATCGTCGCGGTGCGTGCTCGCGGAGGACGTCCAGAAGCTGCGAAAAGAGCTGCGCTTGACCCTGCGCGAGCTCGCCGCGGCGCTGCGCGTCGATCCGAAAGAGATCGCGGCCTGGGAAGCGGGCGAGCGCTTCCCGACCAAGCGCGCGGTCGAGGCCATGCAACGGCTCCGCGAGCAGGGTGCCGCGGCCGCGCGGGAGCCGAGCACGGGCGCACCGGCCACGCGGGAGACGAGCGCGGGCGCCGCGCCCCGAAGCGACCTGGCCCGGCTCGCCGATCCCGATTTCTGGGGCATCGTTCGCAAGCTCGTCGCGCACCCCGCGTTCTTCACCGAGGTCAGAGCTCTCGCGGAGAAGTATCCCGATCCCGAGCCATCGGCGTCCCAGCCGGGAGCCCGACGTGACGGCTCCAAAGGCGCTTGAGCCGCCCTGCCCGCCCTTATCGCAGGAGTGGCCTGCGGCTCCGTGCATTGCTCTCCCCACGGGAGCACGCACCGAGAGCTGCGGCGTCAGACGCCGACAGCGCCAATGCCTCCTGGCACGCGCTCTTTCTCGTCACGAGCACGCACCGGGAGCTGCCGCTCGAACCCGAAAGCGCTCGGGTCTCCTTGCCCGCTCGCTTCGCGCGAGCACGCCGCGGCGTCACGACTCCGACGGCGCTCGAGCCTCGCCGTGCACGCGCTTGCCCGCGCGAGCGCGCAAGCGCTGCCGGAGATCGTGGACGAGCACGTAGAAAGTGGGCAGCGCGAGCAGAGTAAATGCGGTCGAGGTGATGAGCCCCCCGACGAGCACGAGGGCGAGCGGTCGCTCGATTTCGGTGCCGCGGAGCGGCATGACGAGCAACGGCAGCAGGCCCAGGACGGCCGTGCCCGCCGTCATCAGCTTGGGGCGCACGCGGCCCACGGCCGCTTCGCGCAGCGCCTCCTCGAACGGGCGTCCTTTGGCGACGAGCGCGCGCGTCTGCGTGACCAGCACGAGCCCGTTCTGCACGGCAATCCCGAACAAGGCGATGAGGCCGACCAGCGAGGAGACGTTCCACGTCTCCCCCGAAATCCAGAGCGCGAGAATGCCACCCACGAGCGCATCGGGCAGCGTCGCGAGCACCACGAGCGCTTCGCC
>QGUH01001217.1 GCA_003242355.1 Pseudomonadota bacterium | reverse complement strand
TTCCACAACCGCGCGACGCCCAATTCCCGCTCGCGTCCCGAGCTCTTGCAAGTGCTCGGCGACTTCAACATCGGCGCGAAGGTGTTCACGCCGCGCGAGGTGGATCAACCCTGGTCCTTCGGTGGCGAGGCGGAGCTCTGGCTGTTCAACGGCACCGGCGGCGTCGGGCTCGACGGCAGAGGCACGAGCTTCGCGCTGCGCGCGCTCGGCACGCTCGATCTCGACAACCGCAAGAACCCGGACGATCGAGTGCCCGTTCGCGTCCACGCGAACCTCGGCTACCTTTTCGACAACACGGGGCTGCTCGTCGAAGAGCTCGAAACGCGGGAGCCGCCCGCCGGCCGCGGCGAGCGGATCACCCGGGCCGAGCGCTTCGGGCTCGGGATCAATCGCGTCGACTTCTTCGGAATCGGAATCGGCGCCGAGTACCTGTTCCCCGCGGTGCGGCCGTTCGTGGAGTGGTCGATCGACGTGCCCGTCAATCGCCAGTCGTACGTCTGCAACGTGGAGCAAGCGACGGATCATGGAGATGCGTGCCTCGGCGACGAGTCGAAGTTCCCCGTCGCTCCCTCGCGGCTCACGGTCGGCGCGCGCGCGTTTCCCTGGGAAGGCCGTGGCCTCGCGCTGCTCGGCGCGTTCGAAATCGGAACCGGCGCAACCAGCCTGTTCGTGGACGAAGTGGCGCCCGAGCTCCCGTGGAGCATTTGGCTCGGGCTCGCCTACGCCGTCGACACGCAGCCGCCGAGGCCGCGCGTGGTCGTCGAGCGCGTCGAAGCGCCGAAGCCCGCGGGGTACACGGTGACCGGTCAGGTCGTCGAGCGCGGCTCGCTCACCGGCATCCCGAACGCGATCCTGCGCTACACCGGTGTGCGCCGCACCGGCATGGTGGCGGACGAAACCGGCCATTTCACGACGGAGCCGCTCGAGCCCGGCACGTACACGCTCACCGTCTCCGCGGAGCGGTACAAGACGGGCGAATGCACGCTGACGGTGCCGCCGAAGGGAAGCGCCCCGAGCGCCGCTGCGCCCGCATCTCCCGCGGCGCCGGCCACACCCGAAGCGCCTTCCCCGCTCGTTCCGCTGCCCGACGTTCCGGGCATGGCGCCGCCCGCGCCCGCCGCGGAATCGGCGAAACCCGCCGCCGGAGCCACCGTGCAGTGTGAGCTCGAGAAGGAGCCGCGCGTCGGCACGCTGTTGGTGCAACTCGTAGACTCGGAAACCTACGCGCCCGTCGCCGGAGCCCGCGTCCGCATTACCGATCATCTCGGCCGTGAGCTCGTGCTCGACGGCGACGCGAGCGGCGCGTTCCGTTTCGAGAACGTGGCGCCGGGTCCCGTGAAGCTCACCATCGATGCGCCCGGCTACTTGCCGAACGTGACCGAAATCACGGTGCAGGAGTACGACGAGCTCAAGAGCCGTATTCCACTCAACGCGCGGCCCGCGAAGCCGAACGTGCAGCTCCAGGGCAAGGAGATTCGCCTGCGCAGGCCGATCACGTTCCAGGCGGGCTCGGGGCAGCTCACGCCCGAATCGCGCGCGCTCGTGGAAGAGCTCGCCGACTATCTGCGCAATCATCCCGAGGTCGGCAACATCGAGGTGCAGGGCCACACCGACGACGCCGGCTCGACCGTCACCAATCAGACGCTGAGCCAGAATCGCGCTCAGGCCGTCGCCGACGCGCTCGTGCGCCTCGGCGTGGACGCCGGGCGCGTGCGCGCCAAAGGCTACGGCGCCACGAAGCCCCCCGTTCCGAACACACCCGCGGAAAACCGCCACCCAAAAAACCCGGGCAA
>QGUH01001216.1 GCA_003242355.1 Pseudomonadota bacterium | reverse complement strand
TACGTGGCGCGCGTTCTCGACAGCGGGCGCGCCGAGAACGGCGCGCCGTACATGGTGCTCGAGTTCCTCGAGGGCCGCGACTTGCGCAAGCTGCTCGACGACGGCAGCGGTCCGTCGGTGGACCGGGCGATCGAGATCGTGCTCCACGTGTGCGAAGCACTGGCGGAAGCGCACGCCGCCGGCATCGTGCACCGGGACATCAAGCCGGACAACCTGTTCATCGCGCGGTTGCCCGGTGGAGCGAGCGTCGTCAAGGTGCTCGATTTCGGAATCTGCAAACGGCTGCGCGGCGCCACGACGCGCTCGTACACGGGGCGAGGGCGCGCACTCGGCTCGCCGCTCTACATGGCCCCGGAGCAGATCACGACTCCCGAACGGATCGACGCGCGCGTCGACGTCTGGTCGCTCGGCGTCGTGCTGTTCGAGCTGCTCACCGGGCATCCTCCGTTCACCGGCAAGAACGTCTCCGCGATTTGTCGGCGCGTCGTTCACGGCAAGCCCGATCCGCTCCGGCGTTATCGCCCCGATCTCCCGACGGCGCTCGAAGCGGTGATCGACCGCTGCCTGGAGAAGGATCCGGAAAACCGCCCGGCGTCCGTGGCGGAGCTCGCTTCCGCGCTCGCGCGATTCGTGGAGAACGGGCGAGAAGCGGCCACGCGCGCCCAGCTCATCGCCACCGGGATCGACCTGCGCGTCGAAACTCCGCCGCGCTCGTTGCCCCTCGACGTGCGCGTGCCGGAGCTCTCGCGGCTTCGCCGTCGGCGTTGGTTGCGCACGGGAGGGCTCGCTCTGCTCGTCGGCGCGGCACTCGGTGTGCTCGCGGTGGGGTCGGGCGTGATTGGCTTACCCGCAGAGCCCGCTTTCGAGGCGAGCGTGCCCTACGTGCACGAGCGGCCGATTCCTGCGCCCGTTCCAGCTCCTGCGCCGGCTCCAGCGCTGGACGGTGCGCCCGCGCGCGCTCCGTTCCGCCCGGCGCCGCGCACCTCGGGCGGGATCACGCGGGCCGACGTCGGAAAAAAGTGGCGGGCGGAACCGAGGGTCCTTCCCGCGGGCGACTCCGCATCGAGGGCATACGGGCGACCGAAACGAGCCACGGCGCACTCGGGGACACGCACCGAGAGCCGAGCGGCTCGCCCCGTCGGTAAAACCCGCACCCGAGCAGGGTCCGTTTTCCCGGCGAAAGCTCCGGCCGCGAGCGCCATCGACGAGCTGATGGCGCCGTACGAGGATCTGCGCGCGCCGTAACGCCGCCGGGAATCGAGCGCGATGGTGCAGCGGTTTCGAACGGCTTCGGTGCTCGCGAGCTTCGTGCTCGCGTTCGGCTCTGCGACGCCCGTCGTGGCCGAGCAGCAGCGCGCCGCGGACACGTCGGAGTCGAAACGCGCCGAGGACGCGACGCTCGACGAGGCGCGCCTGCGCGAAGCCGAGGCGCGCCATGCGGAGGGAGTGGCGGCCTACGCGGCCGGCCGTTACAAGGAGGCGGCCGATCACTTCCTGCGCGCCGATGCGCTCGTTCCGAGCGCTGCCCATTCGTACAACGCGGCGCGTGCGCACGAAAAGCTGCTCGATGCGGCCGGGGCGCTCCGGCACTACCGCGACTATTTGCGCCGCAAGCCGAACGCGCGGAACGGAGCCGAAGTGCGGCGCCGGGTCGCAGCCCTCGAGGCCGAGCTCGTCGCGCGCGGGTTGCGGCAGCTCACCGTGATCAGCACGCCTCCGGGCGCCACGGTGTCGATCGACGAGCTGCCCGTCGGTGTTTCGCCCTGGACGGGAGAGCTTCCCCCGGGCACGCAC
>QGUH01000218.1 GCA_003242355.1 Pseudomonadota bacterium | reverse complement strand
ATTTAATTCGGTTCTGGTGGGTCCGGAAATTTTAAAAGGAGCCGAAGTTGTGGGGCGCGACCTCGATTACGTCGGGATCCGAGTCGAAGAAGCCGATCAAGCTCGGGCCGAACGCACGATAGACGAGCGCGAGCACCGCCATGGTGGCGCCCGTGTAGATGGCGGTGACCCAGCCGCTGCGCTTGGCACGCAGCAGGTTCGCGGCGCCGAGGTTCTGACCGACGAAGGTTTGCGCGGCGCTGCCCCAACCGAGCGCCACGAACAGCGCCATCGTTTCCAGGCGGAAGGCGATGCCGAGCGCCGTGGTCGCCGTTTGATCGGTTTCGGTCGTGAAGGCGCGCGCGACGAGCGCGTGCGTCAACAGCATCGCGAGGATGCGCACCACGAGCTGAGCGCTCGACGGCCAACCGAGCGCGACGATTCGTCGCAGCACGGCAAAGTCCGGCAGCGCCATCGCGCGCAGCGAGAATAGCCCGAAGCGCCGCGCGAGCAGCACGATCATCGGGACGAGCGCCACGGCGCGCGCGATGATGGTGGCCCAGGCCGCGCCTTGGAGCTCGAGCCGCGGGATGCCGAGGGCGTGCGCGATGGGAGGCGCCCACGCGAACGGCGCCGGCGCCGGGCCCGGGCCGTACACGAACAATGCCGCGAGCACGAGGTTCAGCACGTTCGCGAGCACGAGCAGCGTCACCGGCGTTTTGCTGCTGCCGAGCGATCGCGCGACGCTCGCGAGGTGCAACAGGAAGAAGATCGTGAAGCTTCCTCCCATCATCACGGCGAGGTAATCCTCGCCGAGCTCGGCGACGCGGCCCTTGGCGCCGACCAGGTCGGCGATGAGCCAGCGCGCGCCGAAAAGACCGCCCAGGCCGAACACGCACGAGAGGGCGAGCATGAGGAGCATCGACTGCCACGCCACGCGGCGCACGGAGTCGGCGTCTCCTCGGCCCGACGAGCGGCTGAGCAGCGCGCCGGTCGCGATCGTCAGGCCATAGGCGATGATGGTGCCGAGCGCGGCGAGCTGATCGCAAATGCCGATCGCTCCGAGCGCGGGGCCCGCAATCTCCGGCTCGAGCTGGCCGATCAAGTACGCATCGACCAGGTTGAAAGCCGTCTGCAGCCCCATCCCGACCGCGAGCGGCGCGCCGAAGCGCATGATTTCGAAGCCCAGCGGGCCAACCAGGATCCGACGAGAGAGCGTTTCCTTCGATCGGCGCATGGGCTCCTTCCGTCACGCGCGTCGGGCGTCGCTACAGCCTTCGGTGAAGAGCTCGAGCGTCGCGCTGGTGCGTCCTTTCTCCTCCGCGACGCGTTGCTTTCGGGCGGGGGCGGCCTTCGTCTTCGGCTCGGTGTCGACGTCGTCGCGGGCTCGCTCGAAACAGGACTCGGGGACGCGTCGCGTGCGCCGTGCGAGCGCGGTCTCCTCGACGAACGCCGCGCTCACGGGATCGTGGTAGCCGCTCGGCGCGCTCGCGGGCGCCGGGCGGGGGTAGAAGCGAGCGATGCGCGCCATGAACAGCTCGCGCACGTACTTGCCGACCAGCGAGGCCAGCATGACGAGCACGTCGCGCCCATCGGCGTCGCGCACGAAGCTCACCTCGCCGATGCCGGGGAAGTGATAGGCGCTCTTCGCGGGTTTTTCCTGGAGGGTCGCGTGCAAGCGCCCGCCGAGCGGGCCGAAGAACCGCGAGTAGGCGCCAATGCCGCCGACTTTGCCGCAAACCGCGTGGAGCTCGGCCCTGGCGAGGGCGCGCTGCGCGAGCACGAGCGATTCCATGGCGTGCAAGTCCGCAACGAAGCGGTTGATACCACGCGCGCGGAGCTCGTTGAGCCGGTTCGTGCAGACGACGCGCGAGCGGACCGCGACGAATCGGATGCCCCGGCGCTCCAGCGCCGCGCGGTGAGCGAGCACCCGCTCGAGCATTTCGGGCTCGGCGCTGAAGCCCTCGTCGCTCTCGCTCCAACACTGGGCCTCGACGTGCCGCGGGCAGGGGGCACGGAGCTCCGCGCGCGCGTCGATCAGGAGCCGCTCGAGCAGGGCCGCGGGGCTTTTTGCGTCGATGCCGAGCAGGGCGCGGGCCCAGGCCTCACCGAGGGCCACATCGCCGTGGGCGACGACGCGCTTCGAATCGTCGAGGTCCGGCCGCATCGACTTCGGGAGCTTGCGCGAAAGCGCGCGCGCCCCGCGCTCGTCGACCTCCGCCAATACCGAGGTCACCACGAGCGGGCCGAGCCGCGCACCGAGGCCGTTCTCGTCGATGCCGAGGCGGAAGGAAGAAGACACGGGGGCGCGATGCTAGCCACGGTCGGCGCGCGAGTTCGAGCACCTCGTGCGGGCTGGGCGAAGCGCCCGAAATCACTGGCATCGCGGGCGAGCGGCTCGGCGTGCTGCTCGCCACTCACCCTTCGCGGTGGCTCGCGGGGAGCGCCGCCTCCGCCACGGTGCGGTGCGTTCTCGGCAAGTCGTGCCGGTCAGGCGCGAGCGCCGGGCGCTCTCAGCCGCCGGCGACTGGGGGGATCAGCGCGATCGTGTCGCCGTCCGCGACGGGCTCGGTGAGCGACGCGAAGGTTTCGTTGCGCGCCACGCGGACCTTGGGGAGCGCTTCACCGAGCGCCGGGTAGCGATGCTTCAGGTGCTCGAGGACGTCGGCGACGGTGGTCGCGGTGTCCGGGATGGCAATTGCCTCTTCGGGTTTTCCGACGAGGTCGCGCACTTTCGCGAAGTAGAGAACCTGCAACGTCATCGAACGCAACGGTCGTACGCCCGATACCCACGGTTCGCAAGGGAAGCGCTGCGGCGACGAAACGGCGGCGCCGATCGTGTCGTTGATCGGCACGATCCGCTCTGCGCGGCCGAGAGCCGACGAGGTTTTCGCGCGCGAGCGCCCAGCCTTGCGCGTGGAGGGCCAAGCACCGCCGCGCTGTCCGTCCGCCGTTTCGTTTCCGGAGCTTCGCTCCGTCCGAAGGCCACTCGGTTGGTCGAATTCGACCAGAGCCGTTGGTACACGAGCTCCTCGAGCAGCACGCGAGCTCGGAGCTTCGGCTCGCCGAATTCGTCGAGTTTTCATTTCGGGTCTCGCTCACTTCGACCAAGACACTTCAGCGGTGATGTTGGCCCTGGTACTGATCGTCCACTCACGGGCTTTTGGTTCGAGCCGAATCCATGAACATCGGGCGACGCGCCCGAGCTCGTGTGAAGTCGGCAGAACGGTCACTGGCTCACTTGATCGGTCCTTCGCTATCCGATGATCGTTCTTCTCGGGTTTGGTGTGATTGGGTCTAGTTGGAGCGACGAACGGTTAGGAACGCGCCGAAATGCGCGGAGAACAGCGTCGGACAGAGTGCCCGCGTGGCTCACTTCAATTCACTTCGGCGGGGAGGGGCGGTGCGTGCCGCCCCTACGAAACGAGGCTAGAACGCCGATCGGTCAAACCGATCGGCGTTCTAGGGCTCCGCAAGGCGACGGGAACAGGGTGGAGAGCAAATGCCGGATAGGATGTTTGGGGGTCAGCGCGGCTTCGGGCTGTGTGCCGCGCTTTGGGCGATGACGCAATTTGCGGCATGTGCGCCCGAGATGGAGGAAGGGGCGCCGTCCGATTTCGAGGACGAAGAGGTTGCGACTCTTGCCGAAGGGCTCTCGATCTCGGCCTTGCACGACTACGTGCAAGGAGTGGCCGTGCAATCGAAAGTCTGCACGACGGACAGCCCCGCGTCGTCGCACACCGTGGATTGCACGGTCGATGCCGGATACGCGTTGGTCGGTGGCGGCGCTCGGGTTCCTCCGCCCGCGTCCGGGTCGGGTGGGCTGCTTCGAGAGAGTCGTCCTGTCGATGGTCGCACTTGGCGTGCGTCCTCCCAGCAACACATCGTTTCGGCGCCCCACAACCTTTCCATCTATGCACTCGGCCTCCGCCTCGACGGCGTCACCGCTCAGACTCTTCGCGACCAGATCGGCATAGTCAGTCCGTATGCTCCGGCAAACAGCCTGGCTTCGCCAGGTATTCGTCGCATGATCAGTGGTGGCGGCCGGGTAACCAGTGGGGCACGGTTTTTCACGAGCAGTAAGCCGGCGGGGGAGGTTGCCGTGAAAGATCACATCGTTTCCTCCTCGGGGGCCATCGAGCTCTATCTCACGCACATGCCGCCGGGCATCATCGAGGGCTTCGGCGCGCTCGAGATCCAGCAGCGTACGGGCTCATCGTCGGCGAATGCTTCGATCGGGGTAGCAACCGCGACGGTTTCCGTGACGCCTGGATACGCGGTGATCGGCTACGGCGGTGATTCCACGTCGGTGAGCGAGCGACGGCTCCCCGCGACCGGGTGAGAGAGCGAGGGATGGACAGTGCGATCGGGGTGATCGAGCGGGCAGTGGGGGGCGTGCGATCGGGGTGGCGCGTGCAATGAGCGAGCGAGGGGCGCATGCAATCGGGCGTGCCTATGGGCGAGCGACGGGCCTCTGTGGTCGGACAGGCACGGACGTGTGCGATCGGGCACGCGCGTGATCGGCGTGTGCGACGAGCGAACGATGGGCGTTGCGCTCGGGCGAGCGACGGCGATGGGACGAGCGACGGTATGGGATCGAGGGCACGACGGGCACGCGCCGTGGGGCGAGCGACGACGTGCGATGGGGCGTGCGATCGAGCAAGGGGCGGGAAGCGATGGACACGCGGGGTCGGGGGGCGACACGGGCGTGGGCGCAGGTTGGTTCGAACCTCTCGGCGAGGAGGCCGAAGGTCTCGTTCCGTCAGCGAGCGCTCGGGTGGGGCAGGCCGCCGACGGTCGCGATAACCCACATTGGCGGCACGTCGTTGGGGGTTCCGTTCAGGGGGAGAACTTTCGGGAAAGATGGAACTCGAGTCTCGAACGAGGACTCGCGCGACGGACGCGCGCGATGCGGTTGCCGCCGGGCCCGCGAGTAAAGAGACTTGCTCTCTTGCCGAACAGGAACGCTGCCACCCCGAGTGAGCGCGTGTTCGCGCGTTCGTGCACAACGGTCGTTGCTCGTAGGGAATAGTAGTTTAGACTCCGGGCTCGATAGCGGACCCTTGTCTCCGCTTGCTCGAGTCTTTGCCGTGGAGTCGAGCGCACGCGCCGAGCGTGCATCGCTCACGACACTTTCCCATCCCGCGCCTGGAGGCCGTTGCCCATGATCAGAAGCTGGACCATCTCCGGAGGCCTTTTGCGATCCTCCCTCCTCGTTCTCTGCTTGGCGTGTAGCGCCCAGCCCGAAACGAGCTCGCGGGACCGTCACCCGCCGGGGAAAGATACGGACGTCACGCCGCAGGGCGGAACCCCGTCGGTTCCCGCCAGTGGCGGCTCGACGCAAGGCCAGGGTGGCTCGATCGTCGCGCAAGGCGGCACGATGAGCGGGACGTCTCTGGGCCAGGGTGGTTCTGGTTCCGGCGGCACGCCGTCCACGGGCACCGGAGGAGCGGGGAACGCTCCCGGTACCGCGACGCCGAATGCCGGCAATACCGGCAGCGGCGGCACGACGGGCTCCGGCGGCACCATCAGCTCCGGCATGGGCGGCACGATCAGCAGCGGCAACACGGGCAATACGCCCAGCACCGGAACCGGAGGCGGGAGCACCGCTTCGGGCTGTGACTTCACGCCGACCGCGATGGACACCGTCGTCTACTCCGGTGGCGAGCCGAGCTCGTCGGGCGCGTGCGGCAGCGCGATCGATTCACCGTATCGCGGGTTCTGGTACGCGTACAACGACGGCACCACCGGCGCGACGCAGACGCCGGAGAAGACCGCGTCGAGCTCGTTCCCCGGCGAGGTCGGCGGCACGGGCGGCGCGATGGACTGCGCGTTCCACACCACCGGAAAGGGGTTCGGGAAGTGGGGTGCGGGCGTCGGCATCGAGCTCAATCGCTCGGGTGGCACGCTCTGCCCGGTGGACGTCTCGATCTTTTCGGGCATTTCCGTGCAGCTCAAGGGCACGACGTCCGGAACGCACGGCGAGGAGTACGCCGAGGCGGACGACACGATCCGCGTGAAGGTCGTGACGACTTCGAACACCAACGGCGACGATCTCGGCTTCTGGTGCGAGCTCTCCGCCACGTGGAGCGAATGCAAGATCCCCTTCACCATGCTGTCGCAGGAAGGGCACGGCACGAAGATCACCTTCGATCCGACCAAGGTGACGAAGATCGAGTTTCAGGCGGCGAAGTTCGGGGACGAGACGGACGCGACGACCGCGAGCTTCGACTTCTGGATCGACGACATCAAGTTTTATTGAGCGGGCTTCGTCCGCCGCGCACGAACGGCTTCGTGCGATCCGATGGGCCGGTCACGAACGGGACCGGCCCATCGCCGTTGTGCGCCCAGCATGGGCGCTGTCTTGCGGGTGCAAGTCCCGCCGAAAGGAGACCATCCCAATCGAAGCGAACCGCAGCTGCGGAAGGGCGACCAACCGTGGGAAGGAAGCGGGGAGCGAAACC
>QGUH01001215.1 GCA_003242355.1 Pseudomonadota bacterium | reverse complement strand
AAAGGGGCGTTGGGGGACTTGTTGTGGGTTTTTTCTGAGTCGCGGAGGCGCTCCGTCATGACGAGCAACGGCCCCCGGCCGACCTCGGGCAGGAGCTGAACCATGTAGCCGCCGGCCGCGATCACGTCGCCGCGCGCGTCGAGCACCGTCGAGACCGCGATCATGGAGACCACCTGTTCGGAGGTCTGCATGTAGGCCATCAACGCCTCGGAGACGCCGCCCAGAGGTGGCACCTCGACCACGCCCTGGTTGATGCGGCCGCTCGGCATGGTCCGCATCATCTGAATGACGGCGCCGCTCTCGAGCCGGATGTCCTGCGTGCCCGGCCGCATCTGCACGAGCCCTCGCGTCTTGCCCGAGGGATGGGAGTCGGCCACGAGGCTCCCCGAGCCCTTGGCTCCCTTGAGGATGCCTTGGACGCGGAGCTCGGGCGCCATCGTCTCGCGAAACAGGATGGCCCCGGTGATCAGATCCCCGAAGGTTCTGGCAGTTTTGCCGCGAGCGCCTTGAGCCCGCACCGCGCCCCGCACCGTCTGCGTGGTGGACGCGGTGATGACCCGAAACGCGCCGTCGTCCGTCATCGCGCGGACGACACTGTCGGGATGGGAAGGCACCCTTCAAGGATACGCCCCCCGACGCGCTTCGCCAGAAGAACGTCCACCCACATCGAAATCGGGCGCCCCTTCGGAGCACCCGCGACGAGGATCCCACCCGTTGGGGGAGGGGGCGAATCAGTTCGGTTTCTTTTCGGGCTCTTGGGGGGTCGTGAGGGGTACGGGTTCCGACACGCGGTACTGCTCGGTCAGCCAATTGTGGAGATCCGCCAACTTGCAGCGCGACGAGCAGAAGGGGCGCCACTCGAAATCGTCGGGGACCTCACGGAGCACGGTCTTGCAGATCGGACATTCGATGCGCGTCATCAACCCGGGCCCAAGCGCTCCGCGAGGAAGTCGGAGACGCGATCGAGGGCGATGCGCTCCTGAGCTCCCGTATCGCGGTCGCGCACGGTCACAGTCTGGCTCGTGACCGTTTCCCCGTCCACCGTGAAGCAGTACGGACAGCCTGCCTCGTCCATGCGCGCGTAGCGCTTGCCGATCGACTGTTTGACGTCGTGCTCGATCGGACCCAGGCGGCAAAAGCGACGCGTGAGCTCGGCGTGGAGCCGCTCGCTGATCTCGGGCATGCCGTCTTTGTTCACGAGCGGGAACACGGCCGCCTTGATCGGAGCGAGCTCTGGGTGCAGCCGCAAGAGCTCGGGGCTCGGACGCGAGGCGTCCTCCGTGTACGCTTCACAGAGCAGCGCGAGCACGCCGCGATCCAGTCCCGCCGAGGGCTCGATCACGTGCGGCAGGTACTTCTCCCCCTTGCGCGCGCCGTTCGGCAGGAGCTCGCCACGCTCGGCATCGAAGACCTCGAGGTTCACGCGCGCATGCTTCTGATGTTGCGCGAGGTCGAACGAGGTCCGGTGCGCGATGCCTTCGAGCTCCCCGAAGCCTGGCGCCGTGAACGGGAACCGATACTCCACGTCGCTCGTGCCGGCGCCCTCTCGCGCGTAGTGAGCGAGCTCGTCCCGATCGTGCTCGCGGAGCACCAGGTTCTCACCCGCGAGCCCGACGCGCTTCCAGAACTCCACGCGCGCATCGCGCCAGAATCGGTACCAGTCGGCCGCCTCCGAGGGATGGCAGAAGAACTCGATTTCCATCTGCTCGAACTCGCGACTTCGGAAGGTGAAGTTCCGAGGCGTGACCTCGTTGCGGAACGCCTTGCCGGTTTGCGCGATGCCGAACGGCATTTTGA
>QGUH01000217.1 GCA_003242355.1 Pseudomonadota bacterium | reverse complement strand
TTTTCCCTTTGTCGAGCTGCTCGCGCGCAACACAATGCTCGCCCCCAACGTCGACTTCTTCGTGCAGTTCTGACGGCGGTGCCACCGTCGGCGTTCCGCCCGGGCTTCTCACGCACCATGGGTTTTTCGCCCAGCGCCTCATGCACCGCAGGCGTGTTGGGCCGCGAAACCCTCGCGGAGGGAACCGGGCGGTGCGAGCCTCGGACGAGGCTTACCGCGTGCAGCGTGCGTCACGGATCGAAGTGGTAGGGCGTGCGTTCCGCCGAAGGGCGCCGAGCGAAGTGCTCGCAATACTTTCGGAGCTCGGGATAGGGGCTCGTCGGCACGATCTCGCGAAACTCGAGATGCGTGACGAGGCAATAGAGCGCGACCTCGAGGAAGCTCACGTCACGCTCCGCCGGCAGACCGGCGAGCACTTCGGCGACGTTGCGGTCGAGCCATGCCAACATGCCGCGAAGGCTGGCAAACGCCTTGTTGCGACTCGGATCGTCGGCCGCGCCGCCCAGCTTGCCGATGATCAACCACACCTCCGTCGCCATTGCCTGAAGCGTGAGCTCCTGGGCATTGGCGAGGAGCGGCGTATCGAGCGCCTCCGGCCACACCACGCGCACGGGGCGCGCGGCGCGCCGTACGAGCTCCCGCGAGACGTTCAGTGCGCCGAACCACACGCCCTGTTCCGTCTCGAGCACCGGGATGCGCAGCGCGGGGTTTCCGCCGTAGTCGTTCGGATCCTGCGATCGCAAGTCGCGCACGACGCGCAACACAGGCTCGAGCCCTGCTTCCGCGGCGAAGATCCGGGCAACACGCGTGAAATGGGAGCTCGAGCGACCGAAGAGCACCAGCGAGGCTTCGCGATCGAGGGCCATGATTCCTCCTCGAAAAGCCGTGTGCGCCCACCGGGCGCGCGGGTCAAGGCACAGATCGTCTCGTTCCCCAGCGGAACAGTCGCAGTGACGGAACCGTCCCGACTTGCCGCCATTCCTCGAGTGGAGCGCACGGCGGCTCCCCGTGCTCGACGGGACGTTGGTGAAACCCTTCGAGCTTCGTCCGCTCCGCGCCTACTCGAGCCTTCACGCCCGTTCGGCGTACATCGCCATGGAGTCGATGCGTAAGGCGCGCGGGAGGCGCAGCGCAACGAGCGCCGCGGACGTGACCGCGGCCTCGAGGGCTCGCGCGGCAGCGGCGAGGCGCCCCCGTGCCGGCCACGCCACGTCGAAGAGGCGTGCGCGGCGAATCCACGCAGGCTCCTCGAAACGCACGGGGCCGATGTGTTTCGAGAGCACCGCGCGAAGACTCCGTCGTGAGAAGTACCAGAGGTGCTCGGGGGGTTTGTACTGGTCCCACGTCGTCGGAAAGAAGCGCGCATTGGCATTGTCGATGACGGGAACGACGACGCCGACCCAGCCGTGGGGCGCGAGCAGCGAGCGTGCGACCGCGAGCGTGTCGATGAAGCTCGGCAGGTGCTCCAACACGTCCCAAAAGGTGATCGCCTGGTAGGGCGCGTGAGCCGCAGCCGCCTCGAGGGTATCGTGAATTCGGTCGCGCACCGACGCGCGCGCATGCGCCACCGCGGCGGCGCTCGGCTCGACGCCCCGGGCGTCCAGGCCGCGCTCGACGGCCGCTTCGAGAAAGACGCCGCTCGCGCACCCGACGTCGAGGAGCCGCGCTCCGCGGCGCAGACCGAGCCGCTCGAGCCGATCGAGCCGTTGCGCGGCCTTGCGCAGCGTTACCGCACGCTCCGCCTCGAAGTAGTCGCCGTAACCGTGCCCCGCTCCCTGGAAGTACTCGCCTCCGTAGGTCGCCTCGAGCGCCTCGGGCGGGGGGATCGGGTGGACGAACTCGAAATCGCACGGCGCACAGCGGAAGATCCGAAACTCCCCGCGCGTGAACCGATGGGGGCACGCGGCGCCGCAGAGGGGACACGCGGCCATCATTCCTCGACTCCTTGCACGGCTGGCTTCGCCGGCGCTCGCCGCGCATTCGTGACGATGCTGCGAATCTCGGCAAACAGAACGCGGCCTTCGATGGCGTACAAGCACGCGACGTACGCGACGAGCAGGATGCCGCTCGCCACGAGGGGCGTGCACCACGCGGCCCCGGTCCATCGGACGAGCCCGACGACGATCGACGCACCGAGCCCCGCCAACACCGGCGCTTCGAGCCCAGCCGTCGCCGGCCGCCCGAGGTAGCGGGACACCCAGCGCAAGAGCCAGATGGTCACGCCGAGCGTCGCGGCGCTGTACGCTCCCCCCAAGAGCGGCAAGCGCTCGGGCGCAAGGAACACCACGCAGAGGGCGAGCACCCAGGTGCTGCCGGTCCACACGCCGAACGCGATGAGCGCGAGCCCGGCCCGGCCCTGCGCCTGCAGGAACGTGAACAGCGGCGAATCCACGAGCCCGCAGATCATGTTGAGCAAGAGCGCCCAGGCAACCGGAACCGCAGGTAGCCACTTTTCCCCGTAAATCATCGGGATCACGTCCGGACCGGCGAGCGCGAGCATCAAGAGCAGAGGCACGCCGAGAAGCAACGCGGTCCGCATCGACGCCCGCAGCGTCGCGTGCAGCATCGGATCGGTCGCCTCGAAGCGCGCGTACACCGGGAGTTGCACGCGCGCCAAGCTGTTGACCGCAACGACGGGAATTTGAATGTAGGCGAGGGCGAAATCGAAAACGCCGACCGCCGTGGGCCCCGCCGCCACGCCGAGCACCGCGCGCGAAATATTGTCTTTGAAGTAAGCGAGCACGGTGAGCAGTTGCACCTTGCTTCCGTACGCGAAGAGCGGGCGAAACACGCGCCACGACCAGCCGAAGCCGACCCATCCCGGCGAGGCGGCATACGCGAGCACCACCTGCAAGACGGCCCCGACGAGATGCGAGCACACGAGCGCCCACACGCTGCCGAAAGCGAACGCGAGCCCGAGCGCCACGCCGTGCCGGAACAGCGCCGCCACGAGCTCGATGCGGGCGATGACCGAGAATCGAAGCTCCCGCTCGAGCCTCACGTACGGAACCAGCCGGAGGGCGCCCAAGAAGTAGAGCGGCGCCATGGCCTGCACGACCAGAACCTCGCTCTCCGAAAACTGGTTGCGTCGTCCAATCCACTCTGCACCGAAGAACAGCGCCGCGGCCAGAACGAGCGTGACCACCAGAATCGCCGTGAGCGCGCTCTGGTACTCCTCGCGAGAGACCTCACCGCGGCGTCGGACGAGGGTGGCCGCAAGCCCGCCGTTTCCGAGGAGCGCGCCGAGCCCGATGTAGAAGCCGCAAATCGCGAAGACGCCGAAATCCCGCCGATCGAGCAGGCGCGCGAGCGCGATGTGCGCGACCCACGCCAAAAGCGAGCTCAGCACTTGGAGCATCGCGAACCGACTCGTCTCGCGCAACATGCGCTGAACGAGCGACTGCGCAGGCTGCGCGTCGCGCGTGCTCGAGTCGTCCGCGGGCGGCATGGGCGTCAGCGTGCTAGCACACTCCGATAGAGGGCCTCGTACTCGCGCCACAGGCGCGCACGTCCGAAATCGAGACGCAGGCGCGACTGCGCTTCTCGGAGCCTGCGCCGCGACTCCGGATCGCGGATCAGCGCCGCCAACACGGCCGGCCACGCCCGCTCGTCTTCGGGCAAGAGCGCCCCGGGCACGCCACCGAAGATTTCTTCGTGGGGTGCGATGCGTGACGCCACCACCGCGGTGTTCGCCTCGAGCGCCTCGAGCGGAACGAGCGGCATTCCCTCCCAGCGGCTCGGCGCGACGAGGAGATCGGCCGTCGAAATCGCCTGCTCGGCGGGGATGGCGCCGGCGAACGTGACCTTCTCGTCGAGCCCTGCCGTTCGCACACGGGACTCGAGCTCCGCGCGCTGTTCACCGTCGCCAATCACCAACCAATGCCACGGAAGCTCGCGAGCTTCTGGAGCCGAAAGCGCCGTCAGCAGGCGGTCGAAGCCTTTCTGCGCGTGGAGCCTGCCGACCGTGAGCAAGCGCGCGTGGTCCCGTGGCCACGCCACGGCAAGCGTGTGCGAAGCACCGGGACGCGGGAGCGGCGCGGCATTGCGCACGAGGTGCACTGCGTCGTGCGGAAACAGCGCCTTCAGCCGCTCGTGATCGCGCGCGCTGACCGCCACGAGAGCGCGTGTCGGACACAGCCGCCGTGTTGCTCGGATCACGAGCTCGCTCGGGAGCCTCAGCAGGTAGTCGCCTCGAAATCGCGGCGCAGCCGGCAAGAGATGAAACGTGAGTACGGACGGCAACGCCCCGGCGACGAGCGCCGTCGCCGCCCCGAAGCGCGGCCACGCGAGGTGCACGTGCACGAGCTCCGGAGCGGCTCGGCGCACGCGTGCCCGCGCGGCGAGGGCCCACCGGGCCAGGCACTGCTCGGCGGGCCGCTCCTCGAGCTCGATGCCGAGCTCTTCCGCGACGCCGCGACGGATCTCCGGGTGCGGCGGCGCTTCGATCACCACTCGATGGCCGGCATCGCGCGCGAACCGAGCCAGCGTGCACGCGAGCCGCTCGGCTCCCCCCCAGCCCGTGGACGCCAGGACGTGTGCGATCGTGAGTGGGGCGGCCGAGCCGGTATCGCTGCTAGCCGGGTGCAATCCGTGCGCGTTGTCGCACGGCGTCCCCACGGTTTCAACCAGCCCACCGCGCCCGGGCGGTCACTCGGTCGTGGGCTCGTTCCCGGGGGTGCCTTGGGCGACGAAGACCGTCTTGAGGTTGACGAAAGCGCGGATGCCTTCGGTCGAGAGCTCGCGGCCGTAGCCGCTCTGTTTGACGCCGCCGAAGGGGAGGCGCGGGTCGGAGGCGACCATGGCGTTGACGAAGGTTTGGCCGGCCTCGAGCTCGTCGATGAAGCGGCGTTGTTCGCCCGGGTCGCGGGTCCATACGCTGCTGCCGAGGCCGAACGGGCCATTATTGGCGAGCGCGATGGCGTGGTCGATGTCCTTCGCGCGAAAGAGGAGCGCGACGGGGCCGAACACTTCTTCTTCGAAGGCGGGCGAGCCCTCGGGGATGTCCGCGAGGACTCCGGGGCGGAACCAGAAGCCGTTGCCTTCGATCGCCGTCGCGCCCGTGAGCCGTCGCGCGCCCTTGCGCACGGTGGCTTCGACCTGGTTCACGACGTCGTTGCGCACGGAGGCCATCGCGAGGGGCCCGACGTCGGTCTCGCGAGCCATGGGGTCGCCGACGCGCAGCGCTTCGAACGCCGCGACCAGGCGCTCTTCGAACGCGGCGTACACGTCGGCGTGCACGATGAAGCGCTTGGCGTTGATGCAGGATTGGCCGTTGTTCAGGATGCGCGCGAAAACTCCGGTTTTGACGGCTTCGTCGAGATTCGCGGAGGGCATGACGATGAACGCGTCGCTCCCGCCGAGCTCGAGCACGGTGGGTTTGATGTGCTTGCCCGCTTCGCTCGCCACGGCCGCGCCCGCTCCGGTGCTCCCCGTGAGCGTCGCCGCGACGACCCGCGAATCGCGCAGAACGCGCGCCACCGTGTCTGCCCCGATCAAGAGTGTTTGAAACGCGCCTTCGGGCAGCCCCGCTCGCCGCAAGAGATCCTCGATGGCGAGCGCGCAGCGCGGCACGTTCGACGCGTGCTTCAACAGACCCACGTTGCCCGCCATGAGCGCCGGCGCCGCGAAACGGAACACCTGCCAGAACGGGAAGTTCCAGGGCATCACGGCGAGCACGGGACCGAGCGGCAAGTGCCGCACGTAGCTCGCTGCGGCTTCGGTGCTCACGGGCCGATCGGCGAGCATCGCCGCTCCGTGCTCGGCGTAGTAGCGACACGCGCGCGCGCACTTTTCCGCTTCGGCAATCGCAGAAACGAGCGTCTTGCCCATCTCTTCCGTCATCAAGCGGCCGAGCGCTTCCTTCTCGGCTTCGAGCAAATCCGCGGCGCGCTCGAGGATGGCGGCACGCTCGGCGAAGGACGTCTTGCGAAACGTCCGAAATGCGCGCGCGGCGAGCGCGAGCTTCGCGTCGATCGCCGCTTCGTCGAGCGCCTCGAACGTGGCGCGCGTTTCGCCGGTCCTCGGATCCACGCTTGCGATGGGCATCGGTGTCACCTCGATTACGCAACCAACATGCCAGGGCTCTCGGTGCGTGCTCCACCGGGCGCGTCGTCGTTCGGTGCTCGTCGAGCGCTCGCGCGGTACGCGGCCGAGAGATCTGGTCCGGCCCTTGCAACTCGGTCCGGGCGGAAATGCTCCATCATGGCCGGGCAGCACGCAATCCGTGCGGGCCGCGACCGTTCGCGACGGAGCGGATCGCCCAGGAGGCAGCATGAAAATCGCGGTATTGGGAGCCAGTGGAACCATCGGCCGGCGCATCGCGCGCGAGGCGCTCGAGCGCGGTCACACCGTGACGGGCATCGCCCGCCATCCGTCTCGCATCGACACCGCGGTACGACTCCGGCCCGTGCAGGCCGACGCGACGAAAGCCGACGAGCTCGCACGCGCCAT
>QGUH01000216.1 GCA_003242355.1 Pseudomonadota bacterium | reverse complement strand
TCCCGCCGGGGTCGGGCGGGCTGGGGCGGGGGGGGGACAGGCCCCCGCCGTCTTCCGAAGTAGCCCCGGACTCGTCCCCGGTGCTGAGCGGGGACGCGGTTTGGGCGTCGGCGGCGCGCTCCATCGCCCTCAGCACCCTGCTCGGTTTCGCGGTCGCGACCTTTCTCAAGCTCGTGCTCGCGGGGAGCTGGGTCGCGGAGTTCCTTGCCGAGAACACATTGCCGTCCGGGCGGCGTACGAGCCTCATCCGCGCCTCGGTCACGGGCGCGATCGCGGGCGCTTCGTTCGGCGCCTATTGGGTTTGGACCCAGATCAAGAGTCGCCGCAGCATGGCGGAGCTCGAGCGCTGGCTGTGGTTCGCCTCGCCGCTCTTGCTCCTCCCCGCGATCCCGTCCCTGTTTCGTCACGAGGCCTGGACGGGTCGGTACGACCGGCTGCTGCCGATCGTTCTCTTCCTTTCCATCGTGCTCGAGGTGCTGACCGTTCGCGCGCTGACCCACGCGCCCGGGCGCGCGCGGCAGTGGTGGGCCGAGGCACGATGCACGGTTCCCGAGATCGTGCGACGCCGCGGTCCGCTCGTGCTCGTCGTCGGCGGGGCGCTCTTCTATGCAGCGTTCTTTTCGTTCTTCCTCGTGCGCTGGCACTACAAGCTCCGCACGGGCAACTTCGATCTGTCGATCAACAACAACTTGATGTTCGGGGGCCTCCACGGGCGGATCCTGGAGAGCACGGTCGTCTTCCCGGACGATCCCGGCAAGTACTTGGCCAATCACGCCAAGTTCGGCGGATACCTCTTCTTGCCGATTTACGCGCTCTTCCCGCGCGCCGAGACGCTGCTCGTGTTGCAGTCGATCCTCATCGGCGCTGGAGCGATCCCGCTGTGGGCCTTCGCGCGCCGGCACTTGCCGGAGTGGACCGCGACCGTCCTCGTGCTCGCCTACCTCGCTTATTATCCGATGCACGGGGCCAGCTTCTCGGAGTTCCAGTACGTTCCGATCGCCGCGTTCTTCTTGTTCACCACGGTATGGGCAGCCGAAATGCGGCGCTGGGTGCTCTTCGCGATCTCGTCCGGGATTGCGCTGCTCTTGCGCGAAGACATCCCGATCGGCATGGCCCTGGTCGGCGGCTTCATGGTCCTCGCCGGCTATCGCCCGCGCGCCGGGCTCGCGCTCGCTGCGGTTTCGCTCGTGTACTTCCTCGTGCTCCGATTCTACGTGATGAACCAGGCGGGCGACTGGTGGTACCCGAACATGTACAAGGAGCTCTGGGCGGACAAGCAGAAGGGGTTCGGCAGCGTGATCAAGACGCTGATCTCGAATCCGCTGTACGTGTTCTCCAAGATCACCGTGGAAAAGAAGGTGACCTATCTGCTCCACCTCCTGGTTCCGCTCGTGTTCCTCCCGGCGCGTCGTTGGTACCTGTGGGCTGCCTTCATCCCGGGAATTCTGCTGACGCTGCTCATCACCAACTACGATCCGCCGATCACGTTCTCCTTCCATTACGTGATGCACTGGGCGCCGTTCTTGTTCCTGGCGGCGATCCTCGCGCTCCGCTCCATCGGGAGCACCGAGCACGGACCCGTGCGCCGACATGCCGCGACTCTGGCCGTGGCGTTCGCGAGCCTCGTGCTCACCTTCAATTACGGCGCCTTCGCCATGCGGGATCGCTCCTTCCGCGGTGGGTTCCACAAGGTGGAGTTCTCGATGAGCGACGCCGAGCGACAGCGCTATGCCGATCTCCAGTCGCTGATCGCGCTCATTCCGGACGATGCTTCCGTCGCGGCGACCGAGAAGGTCGGACCGCACGTGTCCTCCCGGCTCTACATGTACACGATGCGCCACGGGCCGCCGCAGAACGCGGAGTACATCCTGGCCTCGAGTCGGGAGCTCAAGCTCGCGCGCACGCGGCCGCGCCTCTACGAAGCGCTCAAGTCCGGGCGGTACGGCGTGGTCCGTCGCGTCGCCGACTTCGCGTTGATGAAGCGGGGACACGACACGTCGGGAAACGCGCAGCTCATCCGTGATTGGAAGCTCGCCGAGGGCAGCAAGAAGTCGCGCTCGAAGGAGCGGACGGAACGCGAGCGCGAACAGGAGCGCGAGCGCGCTCCGGAGCGCGAGAGCGAGCCGGAATCCGAGTCCGAGCCCGAAACCTCGCCCGAGGACGAGAGTCGAGGTCCGGGATGAGTGATGCCGAAGGCGCGGGCGTTTCGTCGGCGCCCGCGGCTTCCGTCGTGCGGCTCAAGCGCTGGCTTCGTCCGGTGCTCGGGCTGCTCGCGTTCGCGTTCGTCGTCGCGACGGCGATCGATCTCGCCGCACGCTGGGACGAACGCGCGGTCGCCGTCGACGTGCGTTTCGCGATCGCGTCGCTCGTTCCCGTGGTCGCCGGGGTGCTCATCCAAGGCATCGCCTGGGTCGCGCTCGCCGAGCGCATGGCCGGGCAACCGACGCCGCGTCGTGCGGCGCTGGCCCTCTACTTCGACTCGCAGCTCGCACGCTACACGCCGGGAAAGGTCGGCCTGCCGATCGTGCGCATGGCGGGGGCTCCGCGCCTCGGCCTCACCGCGCGCCTCGTCGGAACCTCGGTGCTCATCGAGATGCTCTCCTGGTGCGCGACGGGCGCTCTGGTCGGGCTGCTCCTCATCACGGCGACGAGCGCTCCAACCGAAGGCCTCGTCGGGATCCTGGGGCAACGCTCCGGAGCGCTGCTCGGGCTGCCGCTGCTCGGTGCGGCGCTGCTCGTCGCCGTCGATCGCCAGAGGCTCCCCGCCAAGGTCCGAGGCCTGCTCGGGCTCGACGGCGCGGGCCCGCTCGCTCCGCCCTCGCTCGCTCTGCTCCAGGTCGTCTACTGGCTGACCTGGGCCGCGCACGGCTACCTGCTCGCCCGTGCTCTCGGGGCGGAGTCCGCTCCGGCGGCGGGGACGGCCGGCTTTTCCCCGCTCGCCAACGTGCTCGGCTTCCTCGCCCTCGCGGCTCCGGCCGGCGTGGGCGTACGCGAGGCCGTGCTCGTCGCTGGGATGTCACCCGTTTTGGGCGCTCCCGGCGCGCTCGCGGCGGCCGTGCTCTCGCGCGTCGCTTCGCTCGTCGCGGACGTGGGCGTGTGGGGCCTCGCGCGGCTCGCGGCTCACCGAGCGCCGTAGTTCTTTTCGATCCAGTCCCGGTACGCGCCGCTGCGCACGCGCTCGATCCAACCGCCGTTGGCGACGTACCAGCGCACGGTTTCGCGCAGCCCCGAATCGATGTCGTGCCGTGGCCGGAACCCGAGCTCGCGCTCGATCTTGCTCGCATCCACCGCGTAACGCCGATCGTGCCCGGGACGATCCTTGACGAACGTGATGAGGTCGCGCAGCGCCGACGCGGAGCGCCCCGTCTCTTCGGCCACGATCTCGATGAGCTTCTCGAGGAGCTTCAGGTTGGGCCATTCGTTCCGCCCTCCCACGTTGTACGTCGAGCCCGCTTTGCCAGAGCGCAGCACCATCCAAATGGCTTCGGCGTGATCGTCCACGAAGAGCCAATCGCGTACGTTCATCCCGTCGCCGTACACGGGCAGCGGTTTGCTCTCGAGCATGTTCAGGATCATGAGCGGAATCAGCTTCTCCGGAAACTGATACGGCCCGTAGTTGTTGCTGCAGTTCGAGAGCGTGGTGGAAATCCCGTACGTGTGGGCGTACGCACGCACCAGATGATCCGATGCCGCCTTGGAGGCGGAGTACGGCGAGTTCGGTTGGTAGGGGCTCTCCTCGGTGAACGCGCCCGTCGGCCCGAGCGAGCCGAACACCTCGTCCGTGGAGACGTGGTGGAAATGGATGCTCGGTCGCGCGCGCACCACCTCGAGCAGGCTGAACGTGCCCATCACGTTCGTCTGCACGAACGCTCCCGGCCCCAGGATGCTGCGATCCACGTGGCTTTCGGCGGCGAAATTGACGATCCCGTCCACGCCGAACGTCTCGCAGGTGCGGAGCACCAGATCCCGATCGCAGATGTCGCCGCGCACGAACTCGTAGCGGCTCTCGTCCACGGCTCCCGCGACGTTCTCCAGGTTGCCGGCATAGGTGAGAGCGTCGTAGTTGACGACGCGCCCGGTGAACTCCGGTTGCCGGAACAGGTAGCGGATGAACGCCGAGCCGATGAACCCGGCACCTCCGGTCACGAGCAAGCAACGGAAGGAGCGGGGCGTCTTTTCGATCTCGTTCATTGCTGACCTCTCAATTCGCGCGCGAGATGCTCACCGAGCGCCTCCGCCCAGTGTCGGGGCGTGATCCCGAGCACCTGTTCGATGCGGCGCGTGTCGAGCACCGAGTAAGCGGGACGCGGGGCAGGGCGGGGGAACTCCGCCGTGCTCACCGGAAGGATGCTGGTGACGCGCAAGGACGCTCCCAGACGGAGCGCGGTCTGTCGGATGCCTTGCGCGAAGTCGTACCAACTGGTCGGCCCCGAATTCGCGAAGTGGTAGATGCCCGGCGGCGCAGCGGCGCCTCCCAGGCCGACCAGGCGCAGAGCGACGTCGGCGAGATCGTGCGTGTACGTCGGGCGACCCACCTGATCGCGGACCACACGAAGCTCTTCGCGTTCGCGCATCAGCGTGAGCATCGTGCGCACGAAGCTCGGGCCGTTTTCTCCGAAGAGCCACGACGTTCGCAAAACGTATCCTCGGGCGCCCTCGAGCGTTCGCAAAACGCCGATCTCGCCCTCGCGTTTGCTCCGCCCGTACACGGAGACCGGCGCGCAGGGCGCATCCTCCACGTAGGGCGATTGCGCCCGGCCATCGAACACGTAGTCCGTCGAAAAGTAGAGGTACGCGGCGCCGAGCGCGCGCGCGCCGCGGGCGAGCGTGGTCGCGCCCTCCGCGTTCACCCGGAAGGCATCGGCGGCCTGGCTCTCCGCATCGTCCACGCGGGTGTAGGCGGCGGCATTGAGGATCACCGACGGGCGTTCGGAACGGAGGAACGCGTCCACTGCCTCCGCGTTGGCGACGTCGAGATCCACGTCGGTTCCGACGAAGGGGATCGACCGCTCCGAGAGCTTCGTCGCGATGACGCTCCCGAGCATGCCGCGCGCTCCGGCGAGCCAGACCTTGGGTGCCGAACTCATGCCGGGAGCTCCGTCATCCCCGGATCCGACGCACGAAATCGCGGAAGCTCTCGCCGTTCTGGTCGCGCGCCGACAGCACGGGCTCCTGCACGGGCCAATCGACGCCGATCTCGGGATCGTTCCAGGCGATCGTGCATTCCGTGCGCGCGTCGTACGGGGTCGAGACCTTGTAGAGCACGTCCGCCACCTCGCTCGTCACGCAGAACCCGTGCGCGAAGCCGACGGGAATGTAGAGCTGGTGGTGCGCTTCGGCGTCGAGGTACAGGCCGTGCCAGCGCCCGAACGTCGGCGACTCGGGGCGGATGTCGAGCGTGACGTCGAAGATGCGTCCGCTCACGACGCGGACCAGCTTCGCTTGACCCGGGTGCGACTGGTAATGCAGGCCGCGCAACGTTCCCCGCACCGACCGCGAGTGGTTGTCCTGCACGAAGGTCTCCGGGATGCCCGCCGCCCCGTACCGGGACGCCTGATACGTCTCGAGAAAGAAACCCCGCGAGTCACGAAAGACGCGCGGCTTGATCAGCTTCAGTCCCGAGAGATCGAGATCGACGACTTCCATGGTCCATCGCCTTGGGTGACGTTGCCCGTCCTCGAATCGGTCAGTGCTTGTCTTTGAGGCAGGCCCGGAGATAGGCGCCGTAGCTGCTCTTGCCGTGTGCTTCGGCGAGCCGTGCGAGCTGCTCGGAGTCGATGAAGCCCTTCCGCCACGCAATCTCCTCGATGCACGCGATGCTCGTGCGCTGCCGTTGCTCCAGCACCTGCACGAACTGCCCGGCATCGAGCATGCTCGCGTGCGTTCCCGTGTCGAGCCAGGCGAACCCGCGTCCGAGGACACGCACTCGGGCGCGACCGCGTTCGATGTACAGCTTGTTCAGATCGGTGATCTCGAGCTCCCCGCGTGCGGACGGTTTCAGGGTGCGGGCGAGCGAAACCACGTCGTTGTCGTAGAAGTACAGCCCCGAGACGGCGAGGCTCGACTTGGGAGCCTTCGGCTTCTCTTCGATCGAGATCACGCGCCCACGCTCGTCGAGCTCCACGACGCCGTACCGTTCGGGGTCGCTCACCGCGTAGGCGAACAGTGTGCAGCCGTCGAGCTCGCGCCGCGCCTCGAGCAAGATGTTGGAGAGGCCCGCGCCGTAGAAGATGTTGTCTCCGAGGACGAGGCACGCGGCATCCTGACCGAGAAAATCGGCGCCGATGAGGAAGGCTTCGGCGATGCCGTTGGGCGCGGCTTGCTCGGCGTAGCTGAACGAGAGCCCGAGCTGCGAGCCGTCGCCCAGCAGGGGCTGGAACAGGGGAAGATCCTCCGGCGTCGGGATCACAAAAATCTCCCGAATCTCCGCAACAATCAGAACCCGAACGGGG
>QGUH01001214.1 GCA_003242355.1 Pseudomonadota bacterium | reverse complement strand
CGACCCCAGAGGGGGGCCCCCCGGTAGGCGCGGGGGCCGTGTGGCACCGGGGGGGGGCGGCGGGCCGGGGGGGGGCCGGGGAGTAGGGTGGGGAACCCGCCACGACGGTGCGCGCCGTCGGCAGCTCCGGGTCGTCCGCGAAGCGCGGCAGGCCCGCGTCCTCCACGAGATCGGAAACGTCTTCGAAAGACGGTTCGCGCCGACGTGCGTCGATGCGCGCGGGAGGCCCGCCGCTTCCCGGATGCAGCGCCGTCGAGCCCTGCACCGGCAGCGGCGCCGCGTTCCGGGCGCTCGCGCGGGCCCGCAAGGACGGCACGGCGCCGGAGACGTCTTCGACGGTGGCGTCCTCGAGCGCGAGCACGTCTGAAATTTCGTAAGCGTCGGATTCGAAACTCGGCACGGTCACCTCATCCTGGTCGCGCCCGAGGCTCGCGCGCATCGAGCCCGAGCCTGGCTTCGAGAGCACCCGTTCGACCTCGCTCGCCACTGCCCGCGTCCCGACGCGCTTCTGCAAGGGAACGTAGAAGGCGGCGCGCTCGTGCAGCGAGCGACTCTCCGCGTCGCGCGCTCCGAGCTCGACGGCGCGGGAGAGAACCCGCTCGGCGCGGACCGCGTCGCCGCGACGCAAGAGCACCTCGCCCAGAAGGCGAAAGGCGACGGGCGCCTCGGGAGCGATCGTGCCCGCTTGCATCAACGCGGTCTGCGCTTCGTGCAGCGCCCCGGCGCCGAGATACATGCGGCCGATGGCGAGCATCACTTCCGAGTTCGAGGCGTGACGCGCGAGCGCGCGCGCGCCGACCTCACGCACGAGATCGGCGTCGCTCGAAACGGTGAGCGATCGGGCGAGCGCGATCGTGGACGGCGCATCCGGGTTCTTGCGCCACGCGGATAGGAGCTCCTCGAACGCACTCATGCGCAAGTTACGAGGATACGACGATGCGCGTCGCGCCCGCGAGGGGGCTAGGGTGCGCGCTCCCGTGCGCGTGTAGGGCTCGTGGAGCTCGGAACGAGGCGCCCTCGAGCTGCCGGCCGCCCCGGTCGAGGGGCCGTGGCGCCGCGGAGCCTCCCGAGGACTGGCGGTCGCGGGCGATTCGTGGCACGGCTTGTCGCGTCCGCGGGACCGCGGACACTGCCATGTGCGGCGTCTTCGGCATCTTTGGCCACCCTGAAGCGGCGAACCTCACCTACCTGGGACTGCACGCGCTGCAGCACCGGGGCCAGGAGAGCGCGGGGATCGCGACGAGCGATGGCCGGCAGCTCAGCCTGCACCGGGGCATGGGGCACGTGATCGACGTGTTTCCTCCGGAGCACATCGCGCGCCTGCGGGGCACCAACGCGATCGGCCACGTGCGCTACTCGACGGCCGGCGGCTCGTTCCTCAAGAACGCGCAACCCATCGCCGTGGAGTATGCGCGCGGCTCGATCGCGCTCGCGCACAACGGCAATCTCACGAACGCCGACGAGCTGCGGGAGCAGCTCGAGGCGCGCGGTTCGATCTTCCAGACCACGAGCGACACCGAGGTCATCGTCCACCTCTTGGCGAAGAGCGAACAGAAGAGCCCGGAAGACCGCATCGCGGACGCGCTTTCGAAAGTGCAGGGTGCCTACTCGCTGCTCTGCCTCACCCCGACCTCGCTCATCGCAGCCCGCGATCCGCGCGGGTTTCGCCCGCTGTGCCTCGGGCGAATGCCCGCCGAGGGCTCCTGGGGGGTGCCGGGCGAGCGGTCGGCCTTCGACCTCATCGACGCGAAGTACGAGCGCGATCCCGACCGGGGGGAAATGGCGGTAACGAAAGAACG
>QGUH01000215.1 GCA_003242355.1 Pseudomonadota bacterium | reverse complement strand
CCGTGGCGGGCGCCCCGCGGGCCGGTGGGCCTCGTCCTGCCGGGCTGTCGGAGTGCGAGGACGCCCCCGCCCCTACCACAGCGACGCCTTCGTGCCGAAGAAAGCGCGCGGAAGCGAGGGCCGACCGCGACCGTGCCGCCGCGGCTCCGTGCTTGCGCCGCGTCGTCCGAACGCCCGCGGGTTTCCGCTCACCCGACGAACGCGCCCGCACGCCGTCACCGAGCGCGGTCGCGATCTTTCATGTCCGGGGAAGCGCGATCGGGCGCGCGAGCGCTACCCACGCACGCCGTCAGCGAGCGCGGTCGCGATTTCACGTCCGTCCGAGCCGCGGCACGAGCCCACGGTGAAGCGAGACGCCGACGCCGATGAGTCCGCATCCCCGCGCAACGCACCGAAACCTACTCGCCTTCACCCACGCAAGTGATTTGCGATCTCTCGAATTCGCAATGACCATCCGAACGCTCGTCAGGTGATGTGCGCCCGGCAGAGCTCTGCGTGATCGGTTTGGCGTGGGGGTACGGCACACCAATCGGAACACCGTCGAGCTCACCGTCGAGCGCTTCGGCGCGGCGCGCACGGAGTGCATCCCCGCCGTCGCGGGCGACGAGGCCCGCGACGACGGCCCCGATCATCGACCCCGAGCAGGTGCGACACCGGCGCGGACACCTCCCCCGACGCCTAGGGCAAGGGACCCACCGCTGCACGCGTGCTCCGTGGTGGGGCGATCGGCGCGTCCCGACCCACTTCGGGGAGGAGTGCGCCGACCGCGTCAACTGCACATCGAGCCTGCAAGATCGTCAGCGTCGCGTGATCGACCACACTCTGCGGTCGATATCGTTCGCGGAATCCCCCGCGCTTGCTAACGCGGCGCGCTGCAGCCGGCCGCTCTGGCTGGAAATCACAGAAAAGCTGAACTCGGGGTGCGACAGAGGTACTCTGAAGGTCGATGCGCGCTCTGCCCATCCTGATCGCGTTGGGGACCGCCGCCGTTGCGGCGACGGCGACGGGTGCGTGGCTGTTCGGGCGGGAGAACCCGTGCGCGAATTCTGCGCGCGCCACGCTCGAAGATCGCGCCCTGCCCGCGACGGAGGAGCTCGCGGCCTGGCTCGGGATGCGCCGCGGGCAATTGCTCGAGCGCACCGCGTACCTCGAAACCCCAGAACGCGCTTACGCCATTCGGTTCGCGGACCTCGGCATCGATCTCGACGTCACCGCGACGACGCAGAAGCTCGCTGCCGCGCTCTCCGCTTCCGGCAGCTGCACGAGCCGCGCTTTCCAGAAGCTGACGAGCGAGGTGCCGCCGCCCGTGAGCGTCGCTCCGGTGTTCGCGTTCGATCGCGAGCGCGCGCGGCAGACGCTCGAGGCGATCGCGCCTTTGGTCAACGAAGAGGCCGTCGACGCGCGACTCGATCTGCTCAATCACCGCCGCATCGACGAGCACGTCGGGCGCGAGCTCGACATCGACGCCACGCTCGAGGCGATCGCGCGCGGGGCGCGCGACGAAGGAGCGACGTACGGCCTCGTGTTCCGCGAGATCCATCCCGCGGTCACGAGCGCGATGCTCGCCGCCGTCGACGTGTCGCAGGTGCTCTCGGCGTACGAGACCGACTTCTCGAAGCTCGACCCGCATCGCATCCCCAACATTCGGCGCGCGGCCGAGCTGCTCAACGGCACCGTGATCGGTCCGCGGGAAACGCTGAGCTTCAACAAGACGGTCGGGCCGCGCGTGCTCGAGCGTGGCTTCACGGCGGCGCCCGTGATCATCGCGGACGTGATGGACGAGGGCGTCGGCGGCGGCGTGTGCCAGGTGGCCTCGACGCTCCACGCCGCGGCGCGCTTCGCGGGCCTCGAGGTGCCCGATCGGCGCAGCCACAGCCGCCCCATCGGCTACACGCCGCTCGGGCTCGACGCGGTCGTGCTCGACGAGATTCAGGATCTCAAGCTGCGCAATCCGTACGATACGCCGCTCATCGTTCACGCGTTCTTGCCGACCAAGACCACGCTGCGCGTCGAGTTCCTCGGCCGCCCGAAGCCGCGCTCGGTGCGCCACAGCTTCAAGATCGAGCAGCACGAGACGTTCCACCGCATCGTCGTCACTCGGCCCGACTTTCCGCCGAAGCGCATCAAGAAGCACCAGAAGGGCAGCCCCGGGTACGTGGGGACGAGCACGGTGCGCATCGAGCACGCGAACGGCAAAGTGTCGATTCAGCGCTACCCGAGCCGCTACTGGCCGGCGCCGGAGATCTACTGGATCGGCCCCGAGGTGGACCCGAGCGAGCTGCCTCCGCTTCCGCAGCACGCCACCCACGTCGAGTACTCCGACCCGCAGCAGCTGGAAGCGCAGCGCGCGGCGTTGCTCGAGGCCACCAACTCGGTCGATCCGCGCACGCTGGACCCGCGCAAGTCGGCCCGCGCGCCGAAAGCCGCGGCTCCCGGAACGACGCCGCAGCATCCCGGTCGCCGCACGCGCGCTGGCAACTGAGCCGGTACTGTACATCCGCTCAGGTCCATGGTACGAGCCCTCGCACCATGGCGTTCGAGGTTTCCGCAGAGCTCTCTCCCGGCCCGCGTAAGGCCGCCGCTCCCGCTCTCCCCGCCTCCGGCGAGCCCGCCGTTTGCGAGGCGCCCGCTCCCGCTCCCATTCGCTGCCTGGTCACCGAAAGCGGCATGCGTGTCGCTTGCTACGCGGTGCCGCTCGAGTCCGTCCCTGCGGACTTCTTCGCCGATCCCGACGGGCGGTGGACGTTCGAGGAGCTGGCAGAAGCCGCCGGATTCGGGCCGAACGACGGGGTCGCGATCGGGGCGCTGCGCGAGCCGTTCAACGGGCACCCCGATGGCGCCGCGGTCGTCACGCTCACGGCCCGCACGCGTCCGTACGTCGCCATCATCGAGTGCCCGATCGCCTTCGCCTGCGCCGAGCCCGCCGCTGCTGCACACTCGGCTGCCTGACGATCGTCGATCGCCAGGCATGCGGCGTCGCTGCTTCGATCGGGAACGAGCCGGGAATCCGCCTGCTCCTTCCGGCGCCCCCCCCTTCGCCCCCCACGCGCCAACCCCCCCCGCCGCAATTCCTCTCGTGCATGAGGCGTCGCGATTCGGCGAGCGCTCGCCCGACTCGCCGACTTCGATCGCGCCAACTCCGGTTCGCCGACGGCCGTTTACGAGAGTCGCGCGAGAACCGCGCTTGCCGCCGCTTCGGTCGTGAGCGCGCCGCCGAGATCCGGCGTGCACTCGCCGGCTTCGATCGCGGCGGCGCAGGCGCGCTCGATTTCGGCGTGCGCTTCCGCATCGCCGAGCCACTGGAGGAGCAAGCCCACCGTGCGCAGCGTGGCGATCGGGTTGGCGATGCCGCGCCCCGCGAGCGCGGGCGCAGATCCGTGCACGGGCTCGAAGAGGCCGGGGAATGCCCCGCCCGGGTGCACGGTCGCGCTCGGTGCAACGCCGAGTCCGCCGGCGAGCGCCGCGCACAGATCCGAGACGATGTCGCCGAAGAGGTTGTTCGTGACGATGACCGAAAAGCGCGCCGGGTCGCGAACGAGCTCGTGGCACAAGGCATCCACGTAGAGGTGCTCGCTCGGCACGTCCGGGTACTCGGCGCGCACGCTCGCGAACACCCGTTGCCACAGATCGTGCGCGTGGCGCAGCGCATTCGACTTGTCGGCCATGCACAACCGCCGGCGCTCCGCCCGGGCATACTCGAAGGCCGCGCGGAGAATGCGCTCGACGCCGCGCCGCGTGTTCACGTCTTCTTCGATGGCGACCTCGTCCGGCGTTCCGCGCCGCAGCTGACCGCCGATGCCCGCGTAGAGCCCTTCGGTGCCCTCGCGAAAGACGACGAAATCGACGTCGTGGCTCGCCTTTCCCACGAGCGGCACGAGCCGATCCGCGAGCGCCCGCGCGGGGCGAATTTGGGCATACAGGTCGAACCCCGTCCGCAGCCCGAAGAGGATCGCGCGCGCGTGCTCGTGACCGGGGATGCGCGGATCTCCGAGCGCGCCGAGCAAGATCGCGGAAGCCGACGTGGCGATCTCCGCACGCAGCGCGTCCGGAAGGCCCACGCCCTCGCGCAGCCAGCGCTCCGCGCCGAGATCGAGGTGCCAGAGCTCGATCGGGAGCCGTCGCCGCGTGCGGTACCATTCGAGCAGCCGCACGCCTTCGCGCACCACCTCGGGCCCGATGCCGTCTCCGGGAATCACGGCGATGCGCAGCGGTTCGTTCATCCGCGTTCTCCCGCCGCTCGCTCCACCAGATCGCAGACGAGCGCCGCGACGCGCTCGGGCGCCGGATCGTCATCGCCGTTCTCTCCGAGCGAGAGCTCGTAGCAAGGCACGCTGCTCAGCTGACACGCGCGGACCAACGTGTCGGACGGCGCGAGCCGCGCCACGCCGATGCAGCCCGGAAGCACGAGCGCCCACACCGGCGCGTACGCCTCGACCAACGGAATCCCGACGATCTCGAGATCGACGCCGTCGGCGAGCCGCAGCGTCGCGAGCACGTGCGGAATCGGCGCTGCCGGCACCGACTCCGACGGCAGCATCGCTTCCGCGAGGCGCCCGAGCGCCGAGAGCACGCCGAGCAAGCGCCGCGAGGGCGCCGCGATCCCGACGCGCGGGGCGCCGCGAAACCCAGCGCGTTCGAGGCGTTTGACGAGCGCCGAGAGCACGCCGGCGCGCTCGGGATCCGCGAGGTCCGCCCGCGCGGCGCCCCCTTTGATCCGCCGCACGCTGCCCTGCTCGAGCAGCTCGGTCACGACCCGCAGCGCGTCGAGATCGAGCGCCGGCGTTTCGTCGAGCAGCTCCGCGAGCGTGCGCGGCACCGCCAGAATCTGCAGCAGATTCTGCTCGAGATCGGTGGCGTCGGGCGAAGCGGGCGCCACGGCGATCAGCGCGTCGTCCCCGAGCCCGAGCGCCGCTTCGAGCCGTCGTGCTTCGTCGAGCTGACGCATGCCCTCGATGAGCAGCCAGCTCGCCGACCACTCGATCCGACGCACGAGCGGCATGGTGGCGCCACTCGCGAAGGAGAAGGTGCCCTCGCGCTCGCCGAGCAAGCGAACCAGCGCCTTGGCGCCTTCGAGGCGACGATACGACGCGTCGACGGGCTCGCCGTCAACCAGGCGCACTTCGCCGGGACCGAGCGGCGTCTGAATCGACAGCGTGCCGCTCTGCCGATTGCTGCCGAGGAGCTGCAAGAGATCGGGGAGCGCGATTTGCGAAAGATCCCCGCGGAAATCGGTCGCTTCGCCGGCCTGCGCCGCACGCCCTCCGGGCAAGGTCACGATGCGGTGAACGAGCGCGGCGATCTCCGAGCCGTCCACGACGCCGCCCGAAGCGCTGCTCCCCGAGAGCACGAAACGCGGCACCGTGGCGAGCCCCGGCACCCGACCGAGCTCCGCGTCCAGCGTCGGGCTGCGCACCAGCGTTTGCGACAGCACGAGCGCGTGCGGCAACCCCGAACGTGCGCGCTCGACGGCGCGCTCGAGCCCATCGGCAATCCACACGTCGAGGCCGCGGGCGCGCAGGCTCGACGCCACCGAGCCCAACACGTCCACGTCCGGCTCTACGACGAGCACGCTGCGCGTCATGGGCCGATCGACCTCCCTTCGCCCTCGCCCAGGCGTTCCACGAGCAGATCGACGAGCGCCGGATCCGCGGCGTGCACCGCGCGCACCAGGCCCGCTTCGCAGCGCCCCACGAGCGCGTACGTCGCGTGCTCGGCAACCACCGCGAGCACGTCGAGGTTCTCGCCGCCAGCGAGCGTGCCGACATCGACGATGTCGAGGCGCACCCCTTCGATTTCGCGCACGATCTCCGCCCGCACGGCGCTCCCCAGACTGAGCCCCGGATGCTGCGTGGCGACCACCCGCGCATTGCCGCCCCGCGCCGCTTCCCGCACGGCGGCGAGCGCCATGCCCACGGCGTCCATCACGGGCAGCTCGATGTACCGTGGCACGTCGAGCTCGTCCCCGGGCCCCCCCGCACGCAGCGACAGCGGCCCGAGCAGCGCATCGACCAGCGCGGTGAGCGACAGATCCCGCAGGCCATAAGTCTCGACCACGGAACGCGCGCTCGCTTCCGCGCGGTGCTTGGCGACGCGCAAAAGCCGCGACAGGTCCGTCCCATCGTGGGGGAACGTGGCAAGCCCCATGTTCGAGTCGAGCGCCCTGCCCGCCGCCCCGGCAGAGAGCGCGCGGAGCACGCGCCGACGACAGGCGAGCGCCCCGATCCCGCCCGTTTCGGGCAGCAGCAGATAGAACTCGCTGGCGTCCACGCGTGCGAGCACGTCCGTGTCCCGCACCGCGCCGATCACGCGCTCGGCCACTTCGAGCGTGGGCTCGCGTCCGAACGGCGCCGCCCCGGGCCGGGGCTCCACCGTGATGGTCGCGAGCGCGAACCTGCGGCCATGGCGCGGCGCCATCGCGATCTCGCGCCCCGCCACGTCGACGAAGTACGCGAACGTGTAGCTG
>QGUH01000214.1 GCA_003242355.1 Pseudomonadota bacterium | reverse complement strand
CGGGTAAATTTCGCCCCCTGAACCCCCGCCCGAGGGTCGTTCGCGTTCTCGTCGCCGTCGCGATGCTGGGAGCCCTCGGGCTCGCGCCGGCAGAGGCCGCAGCACAGCGCGCCGATCGCATCCCGAGCTCCTTCGGCGTGCCACCGCGCCGCGTGGCGGTGCTGACGATGGGCCCGGGCGATCATCCGTTCGCGCGCTTCGGGCACAACGCGCTCTTGCTGGAATGGCGGGATCGCGCGCTCGTCTACAACTTCGGAACGTTCGCCTTCGACGGCCTCTCCGGAATCCGGGACTTCATGGCCGGGCGCTTCCGCTACTGGCTCAGCGTCTCCACGCTCGAGGCCACGCTCTACGCCTATGCCGCTCAGAACCGCACCGTCGTCGCGCAGGAGCTCGATCTGACGCGCGAAGAGCGCGGCGCGCTCGCGCGGGCGCTCGCGGAAAACGCGCGTCCCGAAAACCGCTATTACGATTACGACTACTACTACGACAACTGCACGACGCGCGTTCGCGATGCGATCGACAAGGTGCTCGGCGGTGACCTCGCGCGCGCCATCGAGGGCCCGGGCCGCTTCACCTTTCGGGAGCACACCGAGCGCCTCGCGGCCCCGGAGCTCTGGCTCTACGTCGCGCTCGATCTCGCGCTCGGCCCGCTCACCGATCGCCCGACGAGCCGCTGGGACGAGATCTGGGTTCCCGACGAGCTCCAACGGGCCCTCGCGGCGACCACGATCGACCGCGATGGGGGGCGCCGCCCCCTCGTGTCGCGCACGCAAACGCTCGTCACCGCCGACCGTCCCCCGGCGCTCGACGCGCCGCCCGCGCGCGTTCCGGGCTTCGCGCTCACCGGCCTCGCCTTCGGCGGCGTGCTCGGGCTCCTCGGCGCCGCGGGCCGCTCACGGCCGCCGCTGCGCGTCGCATTCGGCTCGATGACGGCGCTGCTCGGGCTCGTGCTCGGCTTCGTCGGCTGCGTGCTGCTTTACTTCTGGCTCTTCACGAAGCACTGGGCTGCGCATCAAAACCTGAATCTGCTGCTCACGGGGCCCTGGGCGGTGGCCCTCGCCGCAACGGGCGTCGGCGTCGCGCTCGGTCGACCGCGCTCCCTCGAGCGATCGCGCCGCCTGCTCGCGATTTCGGCCGGGTGCGCGCTGCTCGCCGTGCTGCTCGCGCTCATCCCGGGATTCGGGCAAGACAACACCCGGATCGCGGCGCTCCTCGCTCCGATTTGGGTCGGACTGTACGCGGGCGCGCGGCGGCTTTCGGGCATGCCGCTCCTTCCGAAGCGGCCAGCGCCCCCGAAGGAGCCGACCTCCTCCGAGAAACCCACCTCGGAGCGCAGCACCGAGCTCACCTGAGCCGAGGGCGACCGAGCCTCACCCGAGGCGAGAGCGCGAGCCGCCGTCTCGAGACGAGGCTCGCACGCCGAGCCGTCGAACGGGATCGGCGTGCGAGACCCAGGTACGGTCCGTAGAACGCGAGCACGTCCGAGCGCCGGTGATGCCGTTCTCGGTCGCGGACGCGCGCTCGACTCGCTGCGGGCGGCTTCCGCGCGCGACGGAGCAGGTATACTCGCGGGCTCATGGACGCGACTCTTCGGATCTTTTCGGGGTCGGCACACCCGGAGCTCGCGCGTGCGATCTGCCGCCACGTCGGGATTCCGCTCGGCCGCTCGTACACGCACCGCTTCTCGAACGAGAACCTGAAGGTCAAAATCGAGGAGAACGTGCGCGAGAAGGACGTGTTCGTCGTCCAGCCGTCGTGCTCGCCCGTGTCCGAGGGGATCCTCGAGCTCCTCATCCTCATCGACGCGCTGAAGAGCGCGAGCGCCCGCCGCATCACGGCGGTGATGCCCTACTTTCCGTACGTGCGCTCCGACAAGAAGGACGAGCCGCGCATCTCGATCACGGCGCGGCTCATGGCCGACCTGATCCGAACGGCAGGCGCCGACCGGGTGCTCACGATGGATCTGCACTCGCCCCAGGTACAGGGGTTCTTCCGGATCCCGGCCGATCAGCTCTCGGCGGTGCCGATCATTTGTGACCACTTGGGCAAACGCGACCTGTCCAACGCGGTCGTCGTGGCGCCCGACGCGGGCGAGGCCAAGGACGCGGCGCGCGTCGCGAAGCGCCTGAACGTATCGCTCGCCGTCATCGACAAGCGCCGTTTCGGAGACGACGAACGGCCGCGCGCGATCAGCCTGGTCGGCGACGTCCGCGGCAAGCACGCCATCTTGATCGACGACGAGATCGCGACCGCAGGCACCATGGTCGAAGCGGTGGAGTTCGTGCGTGCGCAGGGCGCGACGAAGGTGACGGTCGCCGCCGTGCACCCCGTGCTCTCGGGTCAAGCGCCCGACCGCCTCCGCCGGGCCGAAGTGGACGAGTACGTGTTCACCGACTCGATTCCGATCCCGAAGGAGAAGATGAACGAGCGCATCACCGTGCTCAGCGTGGCCCAGCTCCTCGCCGAGGCGATCATGCGGATTCACGATGGTCGCTCGGTCTCGGCTCTGTTCGCCTGAGCCTATCCCGATGCTTCACCCGGCGCCGGAGCCGCGGTGCTCGTCCACGAGGCCGCGCACGTAGCTCATCTCGTCGAGCGTCGAAGTAATCGCGAGGCGCCCCTCGCGCACCAAGAGCACGCTTCCCCAAAGCAGCGCGCACGAGCCGAGGAGGCCGAGCACGACCGGCGGCCAGCTCCGCCCCCACGGGAGCATGGTGAGAAGACCGACCCCGATGCTGGTCGCAACGAGCAAGCCGATCGCCGTGTAGAGCGCCGCCAACGCAGACCGGAGAATCAGGGCGCGCTCGGAGAGCGCGTTCAACTGCCGCTCGATCAGGGAGCGCTTCGGAGACTGTTCCCAGGCCGCGCTCTCCCTCAAGTGCTCCGCGTCGCGCGCGAGAACCCGAACGCGATCCACGACGCGACTCAATCGGTTCGAGGTGGAGATGACCAGAGTCCCGCTCGCGGAAATGAGCAGCGCGGGCGTGATCATCGCGCCGAGCACCTCCGCCGCCACGCTCAACTGGGCCATGCTTCGCTTGCCGAGCTTACCGGAAAGTCACGAAAGCCGTGTGCTCGGCGCCCGCTGCCCACGAGGGGGCGCTCGAAACTCCAGAGGCACGCTTGCCGGACCGCGCGACGCGCGATTCCGACGGCGCCCTGCCTCCCCGCCGCGATCACGGCTCCTCGATTTCCGCGCTCACACGTCGCCCCGATGCCCGCCGAGTAGGGCCACGGTTCCTCGAACGGGCGCTCGCTAGCGCGGATGCCGGTCGAACGCGGTCACGGATCCTCGGTCGGGGGGGCGACGCAGGTGCGGTACCTTTGCATATCCGAGTCGCAGATACGGTTGCCCACCAGGGCGCCCTCTTCGCAGACCGCGTCGCCGAAGCGGAGAATGCAGTCGAGCACCTCGTTCCACGCCGTGCCGCAGGTTTCGTCGGCGACCTTTTCGGCGCAGTCGGCGGCACAATCCGAGCCGCCACAGCTCGTCGCCCCGCAAGGCGGACGACGTAATCCCGTGTGGGCGCCCCGCAGACGCCCCCTCAGCTACCGACCGTGGACGCAGCAGCGACGCGGTAGCGGTCGTGGATGCAGAGGCGAGCGCTCGTGGGTGAGCGCCCGCCCGGGGTCAGTCGAGCTTGAGCTTCTTGTAGCGGATGCGGTGCGGGCGATCGGCGTCTTGCCCGAGGCGTCGGCGCCGATCTTCCTCGTACGCCTGGTAGTTGCCCTCGAACCAGACGACCTTGCTGTCGCCTTCGAACGCCAGGATGTGCGTGGCGATGCGATCGAGGAACCAGCGATCGTGGCTGATCACGACGGCGCAGCCCGGGAACGCGAGGAGCGCTTCCTCGAGGGAGCGCAGCGTGTCGACGTCGAGGTCGTTCGTGGGCTCGTCGAGCAGAATCAGGTTGCCGCCTTCTTTGAGGAGCTTGGCGAGATGCACGCGGTTACGCTCCCCTCCGGAGAGGCTGCCTACCCGCTTCTGTTGATCGCTGCCGCGGAAACCGAACCACGCGCAGTAGGCGCGCGAGGCGACCTCCCGCTTGCCGAGCGGGAGCTTCTCCTCGCCGCCGGAGATCTCCTGCCACACCGAATTGTCGGCGCCGAGCGCGGCGCGCGACTGATCGACGTACGCGATCTTGACGGTTTCGCCGATGCGCAGCGTGCCCGAATCGGGCTTCTCCTCGCCGACCAACATGCGAAACAGCGTGGTCTTTCCGGCGCCGTTCGGACCGATGACGCCGACGATGCCGCTGCGCGGAAGCCGGAAGCTCAAGTCGTCGATCAGCAAGCGATCGCCGAAGCCCTTCCGCAGGTTCTCCGCCTCGATCACGAGGTCGCCGAGGCGCGGCCCCGGCGGAATGCTGATCTCGCTCGCGTCCGCCGGCCCCTTCGCGGCCTGGTTCATGAGCTCTTCGTACGCGGCGAGGCGCGCCTTGCTCTTCGCCTGGCGCGCGCGCGGTGACGCGCGCACCCACTCGAGCTCTTGCTTGAGCTTGCGCTGGCGTGCGCTCTCCTGCTTTTCCTCGAGCGCGAGGCGCGCCGCCTTCTGATCGAGCCAGCCGGAGTAGTTGCCCTTGAACGGGTAGCCGCGCCCGCGATCGAGCTCGAGAATCCACTCCGCCACGTCGTCCAGGAAGTAGCGATCGTGGGTGACGGCCACCACCGTCCCCGGGAACTCCTTGAGGTAGCGCTCGAGCCAGGCCACCGATTCGGCGTCGAGGTGGTTCGTGGGCTCGTCGAGCAACAGCATGTCCGGATTGCTGAGCAGCACCCGGCACAGCGCCACGCGCCGCTTCTCTCCGCCCGAGAGGGTCTCGATGCTCGCCTCGGGAGGCGGCAGGCGCAGCGCCTCCATCGCAACGTCGACGCGCTGGTCGAGGTTCCACGCGTCGATGGCGTCGATGCGATCTTGCAGCGCCGCCTGCGCGTCGAGCACCTTGGTCATCTCCTCGTCCGACATCGGCTCGCCGAGCTTCATGCTGAGCTCCTCGAACCGCTTCACGAGGTCCCGCGTTTCGGCGACGGCGTCCTCGACGGCGTCGCGCACCGTGGCGAACGCTCCGAGCTCGGGCTCCTGGGCGAAGTAGCCGACCCGAATCCCCGGATGCGGGTGCGCTTCTCCGAGGAACTCCTTGTCGACGCCCGCCATGATCCTGAGGAGCGAGCTCTTCCCGGAGCCGTTCGCGCCGATCACCCCGATCTTCGCTCCGGGGAGAAAGGCGAGGGTGATGTTCTCGAGGACCTTCTTGTCGGGAGGATGGACCTTCGTCACCTCCTGCATCGTGAAGACGAACTCCGGCATGGCCGGCCCTCTATACCAGGTCCTGCGTGACCCGGCCGTCGCCTCCCCCTTCGACGCCTCGCGGGGCTACTTGGACGAGGACGCGCCCTTCGAGAGGCCGACCACGACGCGCTTCTGCGAGCCGTCCAGGACGACCTTGCGCGTGCGGTAGCCCTTGCGGCGCACGGTGACCGTCAGGGGCTTTCCTTCCTGAACTTTCACGGACACCGGCATTTGCCCCAGGTGCTTGTCGCCGAGGTAGACGTGCGCGTCGTGGGGCGAGAGCACGAGGTGCACCTCGTGCTCCTTCGGCGGAACGACGCTGGCCCGAGCCGCGCTCGCGGTCGGCGGCGGCGCGGCGGCAACTGCAGCGGAAGCCGGCGCCAGGCCCGCATCGCGCAGCACCTGCTCGACGGCGGCGCGCGGGATCCAAAACCACGCGAGCGCGACGAGCCCGGAGAGCACCGCCAGCAGCGCCCAGACGCGGCCGCGCGATTTGCGGCGCGCCGGAGGCGTCGTCGTTGCCGAAGCGGTGTTCGGCCCGCCCGCGGCGAGCGGGGCTCGTGCCTCCGGTTGCGGAGGGGCAATCGGTTGCGAAGCCGCAATCGGCACGGCGCCGCTCCGAAAGCGATCCAGATCGGCGATGAACGCCGCCACGGTCGGGTACCGATCGTTCGCGTCTTTCGCCAGGCAGCGATGCACGATCGCTTCGAGCGCCGGCGGAACGGCGACGCCCGCGGGCGTCACGGTGAGCCGCGGCACCGGCCGCTCCACGTGCTGCGCCATCACCGAGAGCGGGTCATCGCCCTGGAACGGCAGCTCCCCCGCAAGCATCTCGTAGAGCATGATGCCGAGGGCGTAGATGTCGGCGCGTTGATCCACGGATTGGCCGCGCGCCTGCTCCGGCGACATGTAACTCGGCGTGCCGAAGACCGCGCCCACGTGCGTGAGGCGGTTCTTGGCGCGCGTGACCTTGGCCACGCCGAAGTCGAAGATCTTGACGGCGAGCCGCCCCTCGGGAGTCCGACCGACGAACACGTTCTCCGGCTTGAGATCCCGATGCACGACGCCCGCCGCGTGCGCGGCCTCGAGCCCTTCGGCGATCTGCCGCGCGATCTCGAGCGCTTCGGGCATGGCGACGAAGCCGTCGCGCTGCAGCACCGCCGCCAGCGTTT
>QGUH01000213.1 GCA_003242355.1 Pseudomonadota bacterium | reverse complement strand
TCGCGGTTCTTGTCGAACATGACGCACGAGTTTCGCACGCCGTTGACCTCGATCCTGAGCTTGACGCGCATTCTCCTCGACCGGCTCGATGGGCAGCTCACGCCCGAACAGGAGCGGCAGGTGCAGTTCATCGGAAAGGCGGCGAGCGATCTGTCGGACATCGTCAACGACCTGCTCGACCTCGCCAAGGTCGAAGCCGGCAAGCTTTCCGTGCGTCCCGCCGAGTTTCGGGTTGCGGACCTCTTCGGCGCGCTGCGCGGCATGCTCAAGCCGCTGGTTGCCGGGAACAGTGCGACGACGCTCGCGATCGCGGAGCCGGACCCAGCGCTCGTGATGGCCACGGACGAGGCGAAGGTGTCGCAGATCCTGAGGAATTTGATCTCGAACGCGATCAAGTACACGGACCGGGGCAAAATCCACGTGACCGCCCGGCGCGGGCCGAACGACACCATCGTGTTCGCCGTGGCCGACACCGGCATCGGCATCGCGCCGGAGGACCAGGAGCGGATCTTCGAGGAGTTCACGCAGATCGACTCCCCCGCGCAGCGGTGCGTTCGCGGGACGGGTCTCGGATTGCCGTTGTCGCGAAAGCTCGCGGCGTTGCTCGGAGGCGGGATCCGGGTGGAGAGCGAGCTCGGCAAAGGCTCGACGTTCGAGGTCGTGCTCCCGAGAAGGCTCACGGGGCTCACCGAGGAGCGCGTGCTCTCGGCACCGTCCGCGGAGAAGGCGCCTCGTGCGACGGAAGGGCTCGAGCGGCCGCCCGAGAGGAGGATGCCTCCGGCGAGTTTCGGCGCGAGGCCGTCCGACGAGGGGGTGCTCTCGGCGAGCTCGGCGCAGAGGACGGTGCGTTCGACGGAAGGGTTCGAAGCGCCACGCGCGGGGCGCGCGCCGTCGGTACGCGAGGAGGAACGAGGATGAGCGAGCGCTCGAAGGTAGTCGTCGTCGACGACAATCCGGGCAACCGCTACGCCGTCGCCCGTGTGTTGCGAGCCGAAGGGTACGAGGTCATCGAGGGCGCCTCGGCCGCCGACGCGCTCCGGCTGACGCGGTCGGAGCAGCCGGAGGTGCTCGTGCTCGACATCAAGCTGCCCGACATGCTCGGCTTCGAGGTCAATCGAATCCTCCGGGAGGATCCGATCACGCGTCACGTGAGCATCCTCAACATGTCGGCGAGCTACACGGGCCCCGAATCCCAGGCGCTCGGGCTCGGACGGGGCGCCGACGCGTACCTGGTCCATCCCATCGATCCGCTGGTGTTGCGGGCGACGATTCACGCGCTCTTGCGCCTGCGGGCGCACGAACGCGAGCGTTCGAGGCTGCTCCGTGAGCTCGAGGAGGCGCTCCGGGCGAGAGACGAGTTCTTGTCGATCGCATCGCACGACCTCAAGGGACCGCTCGCCGCCATGGCGCTCGAGCTCGACATGCTGATGCGCGCTGCGGCGCGTGACGGCGGCGTGCTTTCCGGAGATTCGGTGGTTCCGAAGCTCACCGGGCTCCGCAAACAAGTGGACCAGCTCGTGTGTCTGCTCGAGGACCTGCTCGACATCTCGCGCATCGCGAGCGGAAAGCTCACCATCCGGCGCGAAAGGATCGATCTCGACGCCGCGGCGCGGAACGCTCTCGAGCGCCTCGCGGAGCAGGCGAAGCGCAGCGGATCGGAGGTGACCCTCAGGAGCTCGGGTCCGGTCGTGGGCTACTGGGACCCACTGCGCGTCGGTCAGGTCATCACGAACTTGCTCACGAATGCCTTGGCGTACGGCAGTGGACATCCCATCGAGGTCGAGCTCGCGGCGACGCCGACCGCGGCGCTCCTTTCGGTGCGCGACCACGGCGTCGGCATCTCTTCGAGCGACCTGCAACGGATCTTCCAGCGCTTCGAACGCGTCCAGTCCAGCCGCGAGGCGAAGAGCTACGGGCTCGGCTTGTGGATCGTGCAGCGCATCGTGGAGGCACTGCAGGGCTCGATCTCGGTCGTGAGCCACCCCGGCGAGGGATCGACGTTCACGGTCGAGCTGCCGCGCAACGCCCCGTGAACGGCGTGCCGTGAGCGCGCGTGCCTCGATCCCACGCCGCTTCCAGCCTCGGTTCGCGAAGCACGCGTGGTGGACGTGAGCAAACCGTGTCGCGCCGCGACGGGCGAGTCCGTGGCGCGCGTGTCGCGGGCGCGAGCGCATGGGCCTCACGTCGCTTCGAGCCGAGTCGTCGACGCGAGGCAGTCCGTGCGGCCTTCGCCGAGTCGAGCGCCCTGGGCGTCGACGCGACGCGCGTGACACGACAGTGGCACGACGGCACCCTTCGCAGTGTGAGCGCCCGGCGAGCTCCGGCTGCTAGAGTGATCGTCGATGTCTGGGTCATCGATACCCAGAGGGCGGACGAATGGTCGAAGGAATTCTGCGTCACGTTCGGTATCGGCTGTGGGCGATGCAGCAGTATCCCGATCCCGAGCTCCTCTACGCTCGGGGCGGCATCGGCGACGTCGTACGCCACCTGGCGGAGTGCAACTCGGCGGAAAGAACGAAGGAAATCCTGATGCGCTTCGGCGCACGGATCGATCCCGAAGCGCTGCCGATCGGGCCGCGCCTTTCCCTGCACGAGGTGCAGGACGACTTTCGGAACCTGAGCGTCGGGCGGAGCGCGCACGTCGGCCGCGAGGTGTTTCTCGACCTCAGCGACGAGATCGTCGTCGAGGATTCGGTCACCATCGGGATGCGCTCGATCTTGCTCACGCACCTGAATCTGGGCGAGGGCTATCCCGACAAACCACTCGCGCGTATCTTCCGGGCGAGCACGGCGCCGATCGTGCTCCGGCGCGGTTGCTCGCTCGGCGCGGGAGTGATCGTGCTGAAGGGCGTGTCGATCGGCGAGGATTCGGTGATCGGCGCGGGCGTGGTCGTGTCGCGTTCGGTGCCGCCGCGGACCGTCGTCAACTCCACGCAGGCGCGTCCCGACGTGCGGATTGCCGATCGCTGGTTCGAAAGAGCGAGCGGCCGAAAGTGAACGTCGCGACTCGCGCGCGAACGAAATCGAGCGCCGACGTACGAAAGAACCATCCGGCGCGAACGGCCGCGGTGCCTAGGAAAACGCTCACGTCCGCGTGAGATCTCGACTTCGTGTCGAGAGACGCGAACGGCTCGAGAACGGCTGGAAGGCGCCGGTCGCCGATTTCACTTCGGCGGGGAGGGTGGCGCACGGAAGAGACCGAAGTGAATTTTCGAATTCGCGCTTCGCGCGCAGGTGCGGAATCCAGGTCGAGTGGCGTGGAATCACGAGTCGATCGTCGCGCATGCAGTGCTATTCATACGTTCGAGTCCGATCGTTCTCGTCGAGCACGGGCCACACGCCCCTCGGATGCCGGTGTCGATCGCGCGCGTGAGCGTGAAGGGTACTCAGATGACGTTGCCGCTCAGGGAAACGACTCCGTTTTCACGGGACGTCCTCGCGCTGGACGCGGGGGCAGAGGCCGAGCGTATCGCGTCGGTCATCCGCGAGCAGATACTCACCGTGCTTCGCCGCCGCGGCGCCGTCGTCGGGCTGTCGGGCGGCGTGGACAGCTCGGTGGTGGCCGCGCTCGCGGTGCGAGCGCTCGGTCCGGACCGCGTCATCGCACTGTTCATGCCCGAGCGGGATTCGTCGCCCGAGTCCCTGCGCCTCGGTCAGGAGGTCGCGCGCACGCTCGGCATCGAGGGAGTGATCGAGGATCTGACGCCGGCGCTGGTCGCGGCGGGTTGCTACGAGCGGCAGCAGGCCGCGATTCGGATGGTGTTTCCGGAATACGGCCCCGGCTACCGTTGCAAGCTCACGCTTCCGTCGCTGCTCGAGGGCGAGCGACTCAACGTCTCACAGCTTACGATCGAGAGCCCGAGCGGCGAACGAAAGACCTCGCGACTACCGCTCGCCGCGTACCTCGGCCTGGTCGCGGCGACGAACTACAAGCAGCGGATGCGCAAGCTCACCGAGTACTACCATGCCGATCGCGTAAACTACGCGGTTCTCGGTACGCCGAATCGCCTCGAGTACGATCAAGGCTTCTTCGTGAAGGGCGGTGACGGCCTGGCCGATTTGAAGCCGATCGCCCACTTGTACAAGACGCAGGTGTACGCGCTCGCCGAGTACCTCGGAGTTCCCGAGGAAGTGCGCCGCCGTCCCCCCACCACGGACACGTTCTCGATCCCCCAGGGGCAGGACGAGTTCTACTTTTCGCTTCCCTACGACCGGATGGATCTGTGCCTGTGGGCGCACGATCGCGGGGTTTCGCCGGAGGAATGCGCGCCCGTCGTGGGCCTTACGCCGGAGCAGGTGGCGCGCGTGTACAAGGACGTCGAGGCGAAGCGCCGCGCGACGCGCTACCTGCACACGCCGCCGTTGCTCGTCGAGCCCGTATCGGGGCCGAGCGCGGCGAACGCCGAGGGAGCGGACTGATGTGCGGCATCGCGGGTGTGGTCGCCCTTTCGGACCGGGCGGGCCCGCCGGAGCTCGACGCGCTCCGCGCGCTCGCGGGCGCCTTACGGCACCGCGGGCCCGACGAATTCGGGATCTACCGGGACCGCCGCGCCGGCCTCGCGCACGCTCGGCTCTCGATCATCGACCTGACGACGGGTCAACAGCCACTCGCGAACGAGGACGAGTCGATTTGGGTCGTCTTCAATGGCGAGATTTTCAATTACATCGAGCTTCGGGCCGAGCTCGAGGCGCGCGGGCATCGCTTCCGCACGCGGAGCGACACAGAGGTGATCGTCCACGCGTGGGAGGAGTGGGGTGTCGAGTCGTTCGAACGGTACAACGGGCAGTTCGCGATTGCCCTGTGGGACGCCGAGAACGGCACGTTGGTCCTCGCGCGCGATCGGTTGGGCGTGCGCCCGCTCTACGTCGTGGAGCACGAGGGACGCCTCTGGTTCGCCAGCGAAGTGAAGGCGCTGTTCGCCGCGAACCCGGCGCTCTCTCGGCAGCTCGACCCGGTCGGGCTCGCCGAGACGTTCACGTTTTGGAGTGTGCTCGCGCCGAAGAGCGTGTTCACCGGAGTGACCGAGCTCGAGCCCGGACACGTGCGGACCTACACGGGCGCGCACGTGGTGGAGCAGGCGTTCTGGCAACCGTCGTATCCCTCGGCGAGCGGCCGCGCGAACGGGCGGCACTCGGTCGACGGCCGAGGTTTCACGGGCTCGCTCGACGACGCCGTCGAACGCGTTCGGGCGGCGCTCGAGACCGCCACGCGGCTTCGCCTGCGCTCGGACGTGCCGGTGGGCAGCTACCTCTCCGGCGGCCTCGACAGCTCGTTGGTCGCGGCGATGGCCCGTCGCGCGAAGGGCGACGCGTTTCACACCTTCTCGGTGCGCTTCGAGGACGCGGAGTACGACGAGACCGAGTTCCAGCGCGGGATGGTTGCCGAGCTCGGCAGTCACCACCACGAGGTGGTCGTGTCCCGAAGCGACATCGCCGCGGTCTTTCCCGACGTGATCCGCCACACCGAGCGTCCCATTCTGCGGACTGCGCCGGCGCCGTTGTTCGTGCTCTCACGGCTCGTGCGCGACACGGGCATCAAGGTCGTGCTCACGGGCGAAGGCGCGGACGAGATGTTCGCCGGGTACGACATCTTCCGGGAAGGAAAGATCCGGCGCTTCTGGGCGCGCCAGCCGGGCTCCGAACGTCGCCCGCGGCTGCTCGAGCGGTTGTATCCGTACCTTGCGCTCTCGCCGGTCGCGCAACGCGGGATGGCGCGGAAGTTCTTCGGGCGCGGTCTCGAGCGGTATCGCGAGCCCGGGTTCGCTCACCAGACGCGGTGGCAAACCACCGCCGCGCTATTCCGGCTCTTCTCCCCGGAGGTCCTCGCTGCGGTGAGTCGGCGCGACCCCATAGGGGAGCTCCTCACCACGTTACCGGCGGAATTCTCGCGGTGGTCGCCGCTCGCGCAGGATCAGTACCTCGAGGTGCGCACCTTGCTCTCCAGTTACATCCTGGCGTCGCAAGGCGATCGGATGGCGATGGCGCACTCGGTGGAGGGGCGCTTTCCGTTCCTCGACGCCGACGTGGTCGAGCTCGCCAACGCGCTGCCCGACGACTACAAGCTCCGCGTTCTCGACGAAAAGCACGTCGTCAAACGCGCGGCCGCCACGATCCTGCCGGCACGCGTTTTGAAGCGCAAGAAGCAGCCGTATCGCGCTCCCGACGCGCTCTGTTTCGTCGGGCCGAAAGCGCCCTCGTGGATCCACGAGGTGCTTTCGGAGGGCTGCCTGCGCGACGCGGGGATCTTCGAGCCGCGCGCCGTTCGCGGGCTCGTCGAAAAGTGCCGCGCCCAGAGCGAGGCACAGCAGCTCTCCAACACGGACAACATGGCGCTCGTCGGGGTGTTGTCCACGCAGTTGCTCTACGAAACGTTCGTGCGTCGCGCGCCCGCCGCCCGCGTGCTGAAATTTCGAAGCCCGGCCGCAGGGGTCAAAGAGCACGGGTGCGAACCGCAGCTGGTCTTTA
>QGUH01001213.1 GCA_003242355.1 Pseudomonadota bacterium | reverse complement strand
CCCGCCTCGGGCACGTCGGGGACCCCGACCCGGCAGGGGCGAAGAAAGCGGGCGCGCGCAGCCGCTCGCCACAGCTCTCCTTCGCAGCCGGGGGCGACCCGCCGCTGGCGCTCCGAGAGGGCGCCTTCGACCTCGCCGTGGTCGAGAACCTGTCCGCCTTCGAGCCCACGCGCGCGCTACGCGAGGTGCGGCGCCTGCTCGGTCCGCGCGGGGTCGCGCTGGTCGCGAGCCCCAACCACGAACGCCCGCGCCCACTGCTCGCGCCAACGCTCAAGAGCCGCGCCGAGCTCGACTACTACGCCCTGTACGACGTGGTTGCGGCAGAGTTTCGGCACGTGCGCATGCTCGGTCAGGCGCCGTTCGTAGGCTACGCGATCGCAGAGTTTTCACCCGAGGGTGAGATCGAGCCCGTCATCGACACCGCGTTCCTCGAACGCGGCAGCGAGGAGCCCGACTATTTCTTGGCGCTCGCCGCCGAGCACCGCGTCAACGCCGACGCCTATTCGCTCGTGCAACTGCCGCGGGCCGACGTCTTTTCGGGTTCGGCTCCACGCAACGTGGAAGACGAACTCGAGCGGCTGCGCAAGCTCGACCGCCAGCATCGCCGCCGCATCGCCGAGCTCGAGGCTCAACTCGCCAAGGCGGGTCGCGCCGGCACGCAGACGCTCGCCCTCGAGCATAAGCTCGCTCGCCAAGACGCCTGGATCCGCGAGCTCGAAGCCCGCGCCGCCACCGCGGACGCGCGCGCCGACGCAGCGGAAATGGAGATCGAAGAGCTGCGCAAGCTGCTCGACGCTCCTCCGCCCGAGCTCGGCCCCTCGCCACGCGAAAAGGAGCTCGAAGCCGAGCTCGAGCGCGCCTCGGCGCGGCTCCGCGAGCTCGACAAGCAGCTCGAAGCGAAGGCGGCAGCGCTCGGCGAGGCCCAGCAGAAGCTCGAAGCGACGACAGTTTTACTCAAGCAAGCCGAGCAGAAGCTAAAAGAGCTCCTCTCCGTCGAAAACACCGAAGAGGCCGAGGACCTCGACCGGCTCGAGCAGCAGCTCGCCGAACGGGGCCGCGAGGTGCGCGAGCTCGAGCGGCAGCTCAGGGAGGCCGAACGCCTCGGTCGGGAGCTGTTGCGCAAAGTGTCCCGCCAGCCTGAACTTCTCCGCGAGCTCGCCGAGGCTCAAGCCGACCGGCTAGCCGCCGTATGGACCGCCGAAGCACTCCGCGCCCAGCTGGAAGGAGCTAGTTTGGGCCGAACTTCCTAGGATCTTTCGTTGACAGGGCGCCCCGGCGCCTTAGTTTGGGCGCCGCGGCGTCGTGCCTCGCCTTCCTCTACGTCCCGCCGGGGCATGCTAGTGAAGCATGAGTGAAAAACGCGACTTCTATGAAGTGTTGGGGGTCTCTCGGGATTCGAGCGAAGACGAGATCCGCAAAGCGTATCGCCAAGCAGCCCTGAAGTATCACCCCGACCGGAACCCTGGGGATAAGGCGGCAGAGGAAAAATTCAAAGAGGCTACCGAAGCCTACTCCGTACTCTCCGACCCACAGAAGCGCGCTAACTACGACCGCTTCGGGCACGCCGGGGTCGGTGGCGCTGGCTTCGACTTCGCCGGCGCCGGCATGGGGGACATCCTGAGCCACTTCCAGGACATGTTCTCCGACTTCTTCGGAGGGTTCTCGGGGACCGGCTTCGGGCAGCAGAGCCAGCGGCAGAAGCGCTCGAGCCGGGGGCAAGACGTGCGCGTCCACGCTCGCATCAGCCTGCGCGACGGGATGACGGGGGGCAAACACGAGGTCGCCATCCGCGGCGAAGCCCCC
>QGUH01000212.1 GCA_003242355.1 Pseudomonadota bacterium | reverse complement strand
CTGCGCTGCGGAGGGGTAACGGCTCTGGGCGGAGCGCGCCTCCGGTGCGGAGCGCGACTGCGGTCCGGAAGGCGGCTGCGCTGCGGAGGGGTAACGGCTCTGGGCGGAGCGCGCCTCCGGTGCGGAGCGCGACTGCGGTCCGGAAGGCGGCTGCGCTGCGGAGGGGTAACGGCTCTGGGCGGAGCGCGCCTCCGGTGCGGAGGGGTAACAGCTCTGGGCAGATGGCGACTCCGGTGCGGAGCGCGACTGCGGTCCGGAAGGCGGCTGCGGTGCGGAGGAGTAACGGCTCAGGGCGGAGCGCGACTCCGGTCCGGAACACGACTCCGGTCCGGAACACGACTCCGGTCCGGAACACGACTCCGGTCCGGAACACGACTCCGGTCCGGAACACGACTCCGGTCCGGAACACGACTCCGGTCCGGAACACGACTCCGGGTGCGGAGGGGTAACGGCTCTGGGCGGACGGCGACTGCGGAGCTGCCCGGCGACGCATGAGACCGCTCCGGTTGCCGCTGCGCCGCGCAGTCTCTCCGTCTCTCCACACCGCGCAGTCCCTCCGCACGGCAGCTGCTCTCCCCCGGCAGATGCTCTCCGCGCGGCGGTGCTCTTCGCACGGCAACGCCACCTGGCGACACGGTTGCTCCCTTGCCGTTTGATTGGGCGGATATTCTGCCCACGGCGGCACGGCTGCTCAGTTGCCGTCCGTACGGCAGATGCTCTCCGTCCGGAGCAATTACCCTCCGCACTCCTGCCGTTTGATTGGGCGGATATTCTGCCCACGGCGGCGCGGCGTCCCTGCCGTTTGATTGGGCGGACATTGTGCCCACGGCGGCACGGCGCTCCTGCCGTTTGATTGGGCGGATATTGTGGCGGCTGCGACGTGGCGGAGGCGTGCTCCGCGTTCGAGCTCGTCTCCCGTTCGGCCCCGGCTTCAATCTGAAAGGGCGGATATCCGTAAACGCGGACCCGAGATCCGGAGGTTTAGGGTGGCAACCCGCAAACAGCGAGTGCTCCCTGACCTGCCCACCGCCCTCCGAAGCCATCCGGTTGCCGCTGATGGGCCGTGTCATGACGGAGCTCGCGCCAAGGCGAGGGTTCACGATAACCGCGTTCGTCAACTGTTCGGACGACTCAGGAATGGCCGCTCGCAGCTTTTCGAGAGGCAGAGTCTACTGGGGACGGGTCGCAAGCTTCCTCGAGAATTCGTCGTGAACGAGGGAGGAATTTGTCCCAGCACCAACGAATCGTCCCAGCGAACAGCGAGCCGGCGATGCTTGCGGTTCGGACGGAGCTTGTCGATGAGCTCGAGATCGCCTCGGAGCCAGCATCGCAGCGAGCAAACTCCCTGGTCCGGCATCGTAGGTTCGCCCTCAGCGAACGAAGCGGGGAACCGAGCACGACAATCGACTCGAAGCCGGCATCGCAACGCGCGACGTTCTGCTCCTCAACGACATCGTAGGTTCGCCCTCAGCGAACGAAGCGGTGGGCCGAGTACGTGAGTATCGATCTCTCGAGCGAGAGATTTCTATTTCTCGAGAGTGGTGATTCGGTGTATCATCTGCTCGTTCCGAAATGCGGCAGCTTTCGTTGAAGCTCCCGAAGGGCCGGGGTGGTCGGCGTCGTGGCGCCGGCCGCAAGCGCGTCAAGAAACGCCCCGGCGTTCCGCGCCGTCGGCGTGCCGAAATGCGGCAGCTTTCGTTGAAGCTTCCGAAAGGTCGGGGTGGTCGGCGTCGTGGCGCCGGCCGCAAGCGTGTCAAGAAACGCCCCAGCGTTCCGCACCGTCGGCGTGCCGAACATTCGGGGGCGCATCCCGTTCTGGTCACGCATCGGGCGTTGGTGCGGCCGTTGCGTTCGCAGTACGTCTTTCCCACGTTGCGCCTGGCCGTTGAGGCCGCGAATCGTCGCGCACCGGACGTGTTTCGCATCATCCACTACTCGGTGCAGGCTGACCATGTTCACCTCATCGTCGAGGCACGCGACACGCGCACGCTCATCTCGGGCCTGAGGGGCTTCTCCATCCGTGTTGCGCGCAACGTCAACCGACTGCTGTTTCGCAAAGGAAAGTTCTGGGACGAGCGCTGGCACGGGCGCGCGCTCACCACCCCGCGAGCCGTTCGGCATGCGCTTGCCTACGTGCTCACCAACTTTCGAAAGCACGAGCCAAGGGACAGGGCAGCAGTCGATCCATTCTCTTCCGCTCCGTATTTCGAGCACTTCGCTGAGCTCTCTGGCGCGCCCATTCGCTCCGCTCCTCACCTCGTTCCGCGCGTGCTCGCGCTCGACGCCGACGGCCCTCCCACAGCGAGCCCCGGAACCTGGCTTTTGCGCACCGGGTGGCTTCGGCACGGGCGCTTGAGCCTTTTCGAGAAGCCGCGCTCCGCCTGCTGACGGCACGCGGGCTCGTGCCTTCTCGAGATCCGTACTCTGCCTGCGGACGGCGGCACGCACTCTCGTGCCCTTCGAGGAGCCGCACTCCAACACGCGGGCCACACGCACGTTCGTGCCCTTCGAGCCGCACTCCCGCGACGCGACGACACGCGCACTCGTGCCCTCCTCGAGAACCCGCGCTCCGCCTGCCAATGGCGACACGCGCGCTCGTGCCCTTCGAGGAGTTGCGCTCCAGCACGCGGGCGACACACGCGCGATCGTGCCCTTACAGGGGCTGCACTCCCGCGCGCGACGGCACAAGCGTTCGTACCTCCCCGAGAACCCGCGCTCCACCTGCTAATGGCGGAGGAGTTGCACTCCAGCACGCGGGCCACACGCACGTTCGTGCCCTTCGAGCCGCACTCCCGCGACGCGACGACACGCGCACTCGTGCCCTCCTCGAAAACCGCGCTCCACCTGCTAATGGCGGAGGAGTTGCACTCCAGCACGCGGGCCACACGCACGTTCGTGCCCTTCGAGCCGCACTCCCGCGACGCGACGACGCGCGCACTCGTGCCTCCTCGAAAAACCGCGTTCCGCCTGCCAATGGCGACACGCGCGCTCGTGCCCTTCGAGCAGTTGCACTCCAGCACGCGGGCCACACGCACGTTCGTGCCCTTCGAGCCGCACTCCCGCGACGCGACGACACGCGCACTCGTGCCCTCCTCGAAAACCGCGCTCCGCCTGCCAATGGCGACACGCGCGCTCGTGCCCTTCGAGTAGCTGCACTCCCGCGACGCGACGACGCGCGCACTCGTGCCTCCTCGGAAAACCGCGCTCCGCCTGCTGCCAATGGCGACACGCGCGCTCGTGCCCTTCGAGCAGTTGCACTCCAGCACGCGGGCCACACGCACGTTCGTGTCCTTCGAGCCGCACTCCCGCGACGCGACGACGCGCGCACTCGTGCCCCCCTCGAGAAGCCGCACTCCGCCTGCACGACACGCGCGCTCGTGCCCTTCGAGAAGCTGCACTCCCGCGACGCGACGACGCGCGCACTCGTGCCTCCTCGGAAAACCGCGCTCCGCCTACTGACGGCCTCATGCACACGCTCGTGCCCTTCGAGAAGCCGCACTCCCGCGCGCGACGGCACACCGTTGCCGGACTCGGCTGTTTCTGCTGCTTCTATGGCTTCGAGAAGCCGCACTCCCGCGCGCGACGGCACACGCGCTCGTGCCTCTTCGAGAAGCCGCGCCCGCATGCTGGTCCGAGTTCTGGACGAGCGCGGTTCTGTGCGATCGCGGGCGCGCGAGGCGTCGTGAACGTGGGCCAGCACCGCTGGACCTGGTCGTCACGCTGTCCGCGATAGCGGCTACAACGACGAGGTTGCGCGACCGAGGGCCGGGGGCGGGAACTGACGGATAGCGGCTACAACGACGAGGTTGCGCGACCGAGGGGGACATCGTCGCTCGACCGGTTGCGCGCCCTCACACGATGCTCACTCCCAGCGGCCGTGGACGGCAAAGCAACGTCGGTCGCGTCCGAGCGGGCTTGCGGCCGGCGCCCGTTGGGGAGGCGGCGTTTCGCGCCCCTGCTCGATCGCGCAACGGCACTCACGAGGCCGCACACTGAACCCTTCGCGCGCTCCGCTCCGCGCGCCTCTGTTGCCGCCTGCCCGCTGCTCACGAGGCTGCATCCGCTTCGGGGACCCCCGCGCGCCCCGCGCGCCCCTGTTGCCACACGCCTACTGCTCACAAGGCCGCATACTCAACCCTTCGCGCACCCCCGCGGCGTTCCCATCCCCTGTTGCCACACGCCTACTGCTCACAAGGCCGCATACCCAACCCTTCGCGTGCCCCCCGCGGCGTTCCCATCCCCTGTTGCCACACGCCTACTGCTCACAAGGCCGCATACCCAACCCTTCGCGTGCCCCCGCGGCGTTCCCATCCCCCCCTGTTGCCACACGCCTACTGCTCACAAGGCCGCATACTCAACCCTTCGCGCACCCCCGCGGCGTTCCCATCCCCTGTTGCCACACGCCTACTGCTCACAAGGCCGCATACCCAACCCTTCGCGTGCCCCCGCGGCGCCCCGCGCGGCCCTGTTGCCACACGCCTACTGCTCACAAGGCCGCATACCCAACCCTTCGCGCGCCCCCGCGGCGCCCCGCGCGCCCCTGTTGCCACACGCCTACTGCTCACAAGGCGCCCCCGCGGCGCCCCGCGCCCTTTCTGACTGCGCGACGCCGCTCACAAGACCGTACACCGAACGCTTCGCGCCGCCTCCGCAGTGCGCCTGCCGCCGCGCGAGGACGCCGTTCCCGTCATCTCGTGCTTTTCGAGCAACGGGGTTCCTGCAATGTTGTGGAATCATGCCGTTCGCGCTGCGTCCCTGCCTTCGCGTGCTGTCCGCGTCCGCGCTCGTCGCCTTTTGCGCGAGCGTGGCGTGCCGGTCCCTGCCTCCGGGGGTCGCCGAAAGCGAGGGGGGCCACGCACGCAAAGCCGCATCCGCGACGCCTGGGTCCGCGAGTGACTCGAATCCTTCGACCGCGACGGGACACGCGGCAGCATCGGGTCCCGCGGGTTCCTCTGACCCAAAAGCGACCGGGAAAGCGCCGGGCTCGGCCGCGACGCCCGGATTCGGAAAAGCATCGGGCTCGGCCGCACTCTCGGGAGCCGGAACGGCACCGGGCTCTCTGCCAGGCTCTGCTGCACCATCGCAATCCGGAAACGGTGGATCGCTGGAGCCCGTGGTCGTGGTCAGCGCGCCGGCGACGCTGCGCGCGCTCGAAGAGCGCGGCTTCGATCTGGGCTCGCAGCTCGTCGGAACGGCCGCTCGCAGCGCGCAGGCGCTCGCGGAGCGTCCGGCGTATCGGGTGCTGGCGGCAGCGGTTGCCGAGGACGTTGCCGCGGATCGGAGGCGGGATGCGGCGGCGGGGATCGGGATGCGCTACGCGCACCGACAGTTCAATCCCGCGTGGCTGCGCTCCGAAAAGGTGCGGTGGGAGCTCATTGCGGTGGTGAATCGCCTCGACCGGCGGCCGTTCGCGCCCGAGCACTGCGGCGAGATCCGATTCGTGTATCGCCTCGCGTACACGGAAAACACGGCGACGGGCGTGGTGAGCTCGCGGCTGCCCATGACGCTCAACCTGGTTCGCTTTCAGCCGCGCGGCGGCGCGCCAGGCGGCGAGCCAAGCGGCAGCGAGCCACGCAGCGGCGAGTCACGCAGCGGCGAGCGCACCTGCCGCGACGTGGCGCGCGCGTGGATGGGCGGGAGCACGGCGAGCGAAGACGCCGCGTGGCTCACCGCGCCCGGCGGACCGCTCGAGCCGCGTCGCGTTCGCACGTTGCCCCTCAAATCGGTCGAGCTGAATTATCAGAGTGTGCGCTGGCCGTCGACGGTGCGCCCGCGCCTCGGCGGCCACGCCGAATACGGCATGCGCGTGTTCCGCCCGAAGAGCGAGGCGCCGTACCTCGAGCCCGCTCCGCTCGAAAACACCATCGATCGCGCGCGGCTCGCCAAAGATCGGAGCCTGCGCGAGGAGCTGCGTGCCTGGCTCTCTCGGCCCGAGTCGCTCGCCGCGCTCGACGCGGGGACGCTGGTCGTTCCCGAGCGCTTTCTCGCCGACCACGCCGTGTCCGTCGCGCCGCATGGACTCGAGCGCAAAGGCAATCGGCCCTTCGCAGCGACGTTCACTCCCAAGGATTTTGCCAATCTCGACTTTTCGGGGCTTACGTCGGTGCGCTCGGCCGCCTCGATGATCCGACGGCTCGATGGCCTGAGCTGTCCCGGATGCCACCACAGCCGAAGCCTCGCGGGCTTTCATCTGCTCGGCGAGGATGCACCGGACAAACTCGTCGACGCGCTCCGCGTCCCGATGTCGCCGCATTTTCACACCGAAGTGTGGCGCCGCCGCGCCTACGTCGCGGCGCTCGCCTCGGGCCGCGCGGTGGACGAAGCGCGCCCGCCCGCCGAGCGCGCCCCGAACGACAACGGCGTCGGAGCCCACTGCGGCCTCGGCGATCCCGCCTACGCAACGTGGACGTGCGCGCCCGGACTCCGCTGCACGAACACCGGCGATCCCGAGGTAGGAACGTGCCTGCCCGCGGACGGCCCGAGCG
>QGUH01000211.1 GCA_003242355.1 Pseudomonadota bacterium | reverse complement strand
CCCGCTTGCGTCGAAAGCTTCACGGACTTGGAGCCCGAGCGCGCCCGCATTCCGTCCACGACCACGGTGCCCGAGCTCGTGCGCGTCTTCCAGCTGCCTCCCGGCTCCTGATCGGCGGCGTAACTCTCGAAGTCGTCGCAGAACAGCGCTCCCGCGCACGCGTCCCCGCTGCCGCCACCGCCAGCACCGCCACTTTCCCCGCCCTCGCCCGCGTTTCCACCACTCCCCGACGCTCCGCCCGCGTCGCCACCCGCACCGGCAGAGTCACCGCCGCTGCCGCCACTCGCTCCGGCGGCACCTCCGCTCGGCGCTCCACCTGTCGCGGGCGTGCCACCACTGCCCCCATTCCCAGCACTGCCGCCATCCGCCGTTCCGCCGCTGGCCGTGCCGCCTGCCCCGGCGCCGCCGCTCGTTGCGGTGCCGCCGGTCGTCGACGTGCCGCCGGTCGTCGAGGTTCCGCCCGTGGCCGCTGCTCCACTGCTTCCGCCCTGTGTCATCGTGCCCCCGGAGCCCATCTGGGTGTTCCCACCGCTCGACGGAGCGGGCGTGTTGACCTCGCTGGAGCACCCAGAAACGGCAATCGCGAAACAGGAGAGCAAGAGAGGGGAGCGACGAATCCGCATGCGCGACCTATAGCGAGGCATGGCGCGCACTTCCAGCACGCAGACTCTCGCGTCCAGCCCAATGCTATCGCTGGTCGGGCCGCCGGCGCCGGCATCGTTTTAGTGCCGACGCCATAGGGAAAGCGGGTTTCCTACGAGGCCGCGTTCAGCCCCAGCCTAGATTTCGCGCCGACGTCGGAAGGGACCGAGCCCGAATTCGCGTTCAGAGCCCGCAGCAAAAGCAGCCGCGCGCGTGAGCACGACGAGCGCGAAGGCGGCGACAAACTGGGAGGAAATCGTCCTCCCCGACCACGGAGCCCGGAATCCCAGCCCTAGGGAAACTCCGGTCCTTGGGGGACGGTGGATGTGACGGTGGTGAGGTCGGTGGGTTCGCGACTGGGGTCGAAGGCTTCGACGGCGGAGGCGCGGGTCAGGACGTCGGGGTTGGCGGCGACGTGGACTTCGGCGCCGTCGAAGGAGCCGTGGCAGCCGCCGCACATGCCGTTGAAGAGCGGGCGAGGGAACGACTGGCGGGCGCGCTCGTTCGGATAGAACTGCATTTCTTCGCGCTGGAAGTGCCGCATCGGCGCCGGATCGCCGGCGAGCCGAATGTCGGTCGCGAGCACGATCGGCACGCCGCCGCGCAGGAGCATCTGCGCCGAGCCATCGGCGTACGGCTTGACTTGGCCGAGGAACGCGCGACGCACGTACAGGCTGCCGTACGCGTCGTCGGTGACGTACGCGCCGCCCGCGGCGAAGCTCGTGACCCCGGGCTCGGGGGGCAAGCTCTCCCAGATCTCGAGGATGTTGCCGATCTCCACGCGCCGCCCGGAGCGCGTGTTCTGGAAGAGCAGCGACGCGAGGATCGGCGTATCGAGAATGGTCACCTCGGAGCGCCCGTCGAGCGCGGGATCGAGGAGCACCGCGCCGTTGACCTCGTCGATGCGCGACCGGAACACGCCGAGGACGTCCGACTTGCCGTAGACCGCAACGGGCCACAGCTCGTCATCGGGCCCCGTGAGCAGGGGAACGCGCTCTCCCGGTCGCAACGGGTCGGCGATCACCACGTCGAAGTCGGCCGAGAAGCTCGCGAGATCGGTCACGCCCGCGGCGTAGCTGACGAGCAGGCGCCCGTCGGGAAGCGGCGACGGCCCGTGGTAGGCGCCGTTCGTGCCGGAGAGCTTTCCGGTCGCCTCCGGATCCCAGAGCGACTGCGAGTGCTGGTAAAAGCGCTCGTTGATGTACGTGATGGCGCCGGGATCGACGAGGTAATCGGCGGGGTCGGTGCTCGCCTGATCGATGCCGACGCTGCGGTTGATGATCGCGAGCGCGCCGGCGCCGTAGCGCGCTCCGCGCTCGCTCAGGATGGCCGCGAAGTTCTTGTCGGCGAGCTCGATGATGTCGGTCATCTGCGTGTAACCGATCGTCGGGCGCTGCCCGAACAGCGGGTGGTAGTCGCCGCCGTCCAGGTTCTGGCGCCGCCCGGCGAGTTGATAGAAGCCGGGCGCGCGCTTTTCGGTCGTGAAGATGAGGCGCCCGTCCCGCATGAACGAGGGCAAGATTTCCTGGTTCAAGAGGAACGTGAGCTGCCGAATGCTTCCGGGAGCGTCGAGGACGTACAGGTTCGCGTTGAGCTTCGACGGATCGGCGGGCGTGCGCTGCGGGCCCTGATACGAGAACGCCGCCCGATTCATCACGTTGCCGCGCGTCGAGGTGAACACGATGCGGCCGTCGGGAGCGAAGGCCGGATCGAAGTTGTGGACGAGCTCGTCGTTGGTGGGCACCGGCTTTCCGTCCTCGTCCACGGGCGGCGCGTCGATCGAGGGCTCGACTTCGCAGGCGCCGTTCTCGACCACGTAAATCCGGAACGGCTCCGACGCGCCCGTGCGCGCCGAGAACGCGACGCGCCTTCCGTCCCAGGACACCGCGGGCCGGCGCGCGTCCGTCTCCGCAGGGTCGAGCCCGCAAAGCGACGAAAGGCTCGTTTCGGCGCCGAGCGCGATCGTGCCGCCGTCGCCCAGAGTGGCGTCGACCTGCACGACTTCCGCTCCCGGCTCGAACTCCTCGAAGTCCTGCGGCCAGTGCCGGCCCTGCCGCGGCGGTCGGCGCACGTACACGATCGCTTCGAGCGGGGGCAACGCGCTCATGCGCTTCGCGCGCTCCCGCTCGAACCAGGCGAGGATCACGCAATACGGCCGCTGCTCGTCGAGCGGCCCGGTCTCCGCCTGTTCGAGATCGCAATCCTCGGGTCGGCCGTCCCCCGCGAACAGCGGCCCCCCGCGGTGCAAGATGCCGCCCGCCTCCGGCGGCAGGTTCTTGCGGAAGAGTCGGCTCGCGTTCGGATCGGGCGACTCGAGCGCGAGCTGCTCGAGCGTGAGGCGATAGTTCCGCCGTGTCGCGGGCAACCCGAAGTGCCCGCCCGAGCCGCCGCGCAGGCGATAGTCGTGGAACATCGTCACCGAGTGGCAGCCGAGCTGCATGCACCCGCGTTTGACGAGCATCGGCTGCACTCGCTCGGCGAACAGGCGAAACTCGGGATCGTCCGCGGGGCTCGTCGGCCCACCCTTCTGCCGCGCCCACTCGAGGATCTTCTGGTAGTCGGCATCGGCGCTCGAGTGGAAGATGGCGCCGCCCTCGTGGTAGGTGCCTCCCGCCGCGGGGGCGAGCACGCGGCGCACGATCTCGCTCGCGTCCGCGTCGACGGAGACGTAGTCGCGCACGGCGAAGTAGTTCCAGCGCTTCTGCTCCTCCGTGGTGCCGCAGGTGAGGTAGAGCGAGTTGCTCGGCAAGCCGTGACAGTTCCCTGCGGCGCACCGCTGGCCGAGCAGCGGATTGACGTCGCGCGCGAAGGTCTCGTAGTCGCTCGTGTCCGGCTCCACGCTGGGGTCGAACTCGGGATCGGAGCCCAGGGTTTCGACGCAGGCGCCCCGCAACAAGCTCTCGTTGGTGGTTTCGGCGTTGTTCTCGTTGGCGCCGCGGGCAATCCACTGCTCGAGCGTCGTGAAGCTCGGGCTCGTAAAGTCGATGGCTCGATCGCCGACGTGCGCGATGTCCGTCGTGATCACGATCGGCTCGCTCGAGTCCCAGGTCGAAAGGTGGATCCGGAAATCGGGGACCGCTTTGAGCAGCAGCCCGGGAAGCCCGTACGGGCCGTATTCGATCAACAGATCCCGGCGGAACGTCAGCTCTTCGTAGCTGCCCACGCTCAGGTTTCCGAGCGCGTGGCGGCCATCGTCCGAGAGCACGTGGCACCCCGATCCGGTCGGGCTCGTGGCGCACGACTTGATGAGGATGGGAGCAATCTTTCGCTCGTAATACGTGCTCTGCGCCGCCTCCTCGTTTCGGGAGCATCCGAGGAGCAAGAGCAGAATCGGGCCCAAGCGCTTCGTGCGAGCGAACACGCTTCCGCGCCGTGCCGCGCGCGCCGGTTGCGGCGCACCGCTTTCCACCTGTCGCTCCGAAGAGACCGACACCCGCATGATCGACGAGAATACACCCGGCATCACGCGGACAATCCCGCGGATTCGTTGAGCAATCGGAAGAGAGGTGGGACGACGGCCATGAAGCGCTCACCGGCGCCCACTCGAACGCCGATCCGTTGACCGAGCGGCGTTCGAGCCTTCCGTAGGGGGCGGCGCGCGCCGCCTCTTCTCCGCCGAAGGTCATTCGGCCGAGCCCCACACGCGGGCACGCTCTTCGAGACTCTGGCTTCCGCTTCCTTCGCGGGTTCCTGACCGTTCGTCGCTCCAGCGGCTGCCACGCCCGATGTGGCGATGCCTCGTACCCGGCAACGACGGTGCCGTCGCCGCGCGCGCCGAAACACGAGCTCAATTTCCCAGTCCGTTTCGGTCTCGACGATTGCCCTTCGGCGTCAGGCCGAAACTCGAGCCGAGCTGGCACGCGAGGAAGCTCGACGACACCGAAGAGGGTGATGAGGGCCGCGTGCTGCGCGCGCATCGGTCCGGGGGCACGGGACCTCGTGTTTCGATCGTCTCGGAAGGAGACGCGCCGCCCTCCGTATCGCCGAAAATTCGCGCAGGAGTCTTCGTGAGAAATGCACGCATCCGAGCCAACGGAGTGCGGAAATATCGTACACTGGAGCATGCATCGAGGCGCTTGGTTCTACCGACTGCGCGTCACGCTCCTCGGCTCGGTGCTGGTCGCCGTCTGTGCCTGGGCGTGCTTCGACGTGATGGATCGCCGCGCGCGCACCGAATGGAACGCGCCGATCACCGTCGGCGTCGTCGTCATGCGCCTCGGTGACGTGAGCCCCGAGGCGCTCGTTCGACTCACCGAACGCGTGCGCGTGCTCGAGCGACGGCTTTCGATGGAGCTTCGCCGGTACCGGCCGGAGGCACAACAACCGATGATCCGCCTCGTCCCATACGGCCCGGTCGAGGTGACGGAACCGCCGCCCGACGTTCCGGGCACGACGTTGTGGGAGCGGCTCGTTCACACGGTCGAGCTCTTCCAGTACACGAGCGCGGTCGACCGCGCCGCGGGCGTCCCGACGTTGGCGCTCGATTCGCGCATCTACTTGCTCGCCGAGCCGCCCCGCTCGGGATTCGACTACAGCGTCGAAGGGTACAGCGAGGCGGGCGGCCGCGTCGGCGTCGCGCGCGTGAGCCTCGACGCCACGACCGTGGACCTCGGCCTGTTCGTGGTGGCACACGAGCTCTTTCACACGCTCGGTGCGAGCGACAAGTACGACGAGCACGGCCGCACGCGCATCCCGGAGGGGCTCGCGGAGCCGGATCGCGTGCCGCTCTTTCCGCAACCCGGAGCCGAGATCATGGCGCGCAATCGCGTGGTGGATGCGACGCGAGAGATCGCGCCCGACAGCTTGGAGGAGCTCTACGTCGGGCGCTGGACCGCTCGGGAGATCGGCTGGCTCACGGCGCCCGTTCGGCAGCGTACGGAGTCGGCGCCGATCGCGGACGCGACGCGCTATTAGCCCTCGACGCGCGTCGGGGTGACGCACGCGCACGGCGTGCGCGCCCGTCTCGACGGGGAGCATTCGCCGCTCCGAAGCGCGCGCGGAATGAAGCCCAGCCGTCGGGTTCTCGGGAACGGCGCGTGCAACGACCCACGCGGAGTCTCGCTCCGACCGTGCGCGGTTGCGGCCGCGACGGAGCGGGCTCGCCGAACCCGAAGCAGAGGAGCGGACAGATGAATCGTTGGACACTGCGCGCCACCGGATACGGAGCTCTCGCGGCCGCGCTCTCGATCGCGGGACTTTCCATCGCGGGCCAAGCGACGCAACAAAGCCCGAGTCAAAGCCCGAGCCCAGGACGGACCGGCCCGGGCTCGGGGCAGATGGGCCCAGGCCCCCATCACGGACCCCACGGGCAGCAGGGGCCGCACGGGCAGCGCGTCTTCGACTACTTCGATCGCGACAAGAGTGGAGACGTCACGCGCGCGGAGGTGCAGTCCGTCGCGCTCGAGCACTTCACCCGCATCGACACGAACGACGACAATCTCGTCTCGAAAGCCGAGCTGATGGACCACGCCCGGCAGTCGCGCCCCGGAGGCCCGACGGGCGAGACGCTCGACGCCCGGGCAGAGCGAGGCCTCAACATCGTCTTCCAGCTCGGGGATGCCGACGACGACGGCACCATCAGCCAGGTCGAGATGCAGACGAAGGTCAACCAGATCTTCGCCGTGGTGGATCGCAATCAAGACGGCGTGCTCGAGCGCGACGAGTACCAGCTGTCGAGCAGCACCGAGGCCGGCGACAGCGCCCCGCCGAGCACCACTCCCCCGCCCCAGCCGCAGCGGCCGCCGCAGGGCACCCCCACGCCCGGCCCCCCCCCCCCCGGACCCCCCCAAACCCCGCCGGGGCGCCCCCAACCGACGCCCCCCCCCGCCCCCCCAAGGCGGCGGCCTAAACC
>QGUH01001212.1 GCA_003242355.1 Pseudomonadota bacterium | reverse complement strand
CCCGGTGGTCCCTTACCGGGGATCGGCGCCGCGCTCGGCTATCGCGTGCAGCTCGTCATGCCGAGCAACGTCACCAAGGCGCGCAAGGACATCACGCAAGCCTTCGGCACCGAAATCATCTACAGCGATCCGATGGAGGGATCCGACGGCGCGATCCGACTCGTGCGCAAGATCGTCGCCGAAAATCCGGACAAGTACTTCTATCCGGATCAGTACAGCAATCCGTCCAATCCCCTCGCCCACTATTACGGCACGGGCGCCGAGATTCTGGATGCCCTCGGCGATCGCATCACGCACTTCGTCACGGGTCTCGGAACGAGCGGAACCATGATGGGGACCACGCGGCGCCTCCACGAGCACACGCGGCGGGTTCACTGCGTCGCGGCCGAGCCTGCGGAGGCGTTGCACGGGCTCGAGGGCCTCAAGCACATGGCAAGCTCGATCGTGCCACCCATCTACGACCCGAGCCTGCCGGACGAGATCATGCCGGTCAGCACCGAAGACGGGTGGGACATGGCCGATCGGGTCGCTGCCGAGGAGGGCCTGCACGTCGGCCACTCCACAGGAGCCAACATCTTCGCGGCGGTCAAAGTCGCCGAGCGGGCTCACCGAGAACAGGGTGGCGGGTGTGTGGTCACCATCGCGTGTGACCGCGGCGACCGCTATTTCGCTCCCATGAAGTGGGAGCGCCGCTATCTCTGGTAAAAGCGCCGCAGCCGGCGAAAAGCCCGCAGGGGCGCGAGCGGACACGCCGAGCGCGACCAGAACGGCCTCCTCCGGAGGGGATGTTTCCCCCGCGTCCCGGTACTATCCTTGCCCGTATGGACAAGGCTTGGACTCGAGGCAATCTCCTGGTGCACGCATCCGCGCTGGCGGAGGTCGAACGGGCCGCGCGAGCGGCGTACGCGCGGGACGAAGAAGCGTGCGGTTACCTGGAAGGGCCGGCGAGCGAGCCGCTCCTCGTGGATCGAGCCGTCGAGCTCGAGAACCTGGCAAACAAGTACCACCGCGCGGATCCGGAGGGGCATCCCCGCACTGGGCGCGAGTACTTCAAAATCAACACGCTGAAGTTCGAACGGGCGCTCCGCGAGGGAGAAGCCGCAGGCCGTCCCGTGAAGGTGTTTTTCCACTCGCACCTGGACTGTGGCGCGTATTTCAGCGCGGAGGATGCCGCGAGCATGACCCTCGGTGGAACGGGGGATCCGGCGTATCCGCTCGCCTACCTGGTGACTGCGGTGGACCAGGGGCAAGTCACGGCGCACCGCATGTTCGTCTGGAGCCCCAGCGACCGCGCCTTCGTCGAAACTCCGTTCAAGACCGTCGAGGCATGATGACGCGCCTCGCGGCCGTGCTCGCCGCGCTGTGTGCGGTGCTCGGCGCGACCCGACCGTGCTCGGCCGATCTGGACTCGGACGTGCGGCAGCTCGTGCGCGCCTGGGAGAAGCACGGACGCGTCCACCGTCTCACCCCGCGTTTCGCCGAACGGGCGCGGCCGCTCTTGATCTTCGCCCCTCCGGAGTTGGTGGTGAAGGAGACGGCCGGGTGCCTCACGGCGGCGGTGCTCGGCCCGAGCTCGACGCACTTCACGGTGCGTGTCGCCGGAAACGCGGCCGCTGGCGAACCGGAATGGGTCGTCGGGAGCGTCGCTGGAATGGTCGAGCTTACGCGCTGTGGTCCGGAGCGCGCACAGCTCGCGGGCCTGCTCGTGGAGATGCGCTCGCCGCGCGCCGTGCTCGAGACGCTGATCGTGGAATCGAAGAAGCCGATTCCGCGCGCGGCCGAGAGCGTGCCCCAGCGCGACCCGGGTC
>QGUH01001211.1 GCA_003242355.1 Pseudomonadota bacterium | reverse complement strand
CGCGTGTTCCAGGATCCGGCCTAGTTTCCGGTCGGCGCGTTTCGGGCCGAAGCCGGGGCTTGCGGACGCCTACTACAACTACGCGTCCGCTGGGCAGTTCGGCACTTCGACGATACAGCTCACTCCGGGCCACAAGAGCGCGCTCGAGAGCACGTTGCTCTCGGCCATCCAAGACCCTGAGTCAGCCTCCGCCTCGGGGTTTGCGTCGGCGTGGTCCTCGGGGGTCGCGACGTTCTGGACAGCGGTGCCGGTGGCCGGCGCGCAGTCGGGCGTCACCAACGGCTGCCCGGGCGCGGCGGCGCTCTCGAGCTCGCTCACGTCGGTGTTCAGCAATACCGAGAACTCCGCCTCCGACGCCGCGAACCAGCTCGCTACCGCGCTGCATGGCGCAACGACGACCGTCACGGCGACCGTGGCTCCTCCACCAGGTACCATTGCTCCGATCACCTGATCGATGCCCGCCATCACCCGCGTAATCCCCGCCGGAGACCTGGCGCTCGACGAGCGTGGAACGTTCAAGATTCTGCGCGACAACGTGCGCGAGGAGCGTTTGCAGTGGATCCGTCAGCGGATCATCGCGCGGTTCAACTTCTTCCTTGGCGAGTGGTTCCTCGATCTTAGGCTGGGTATCCCCTACTACCGCGACGTGTTCGTCGCGCGCCCGAACCTGGCTGTGATCCGGTCGCTATTCCGCCGGGTGATTCTCGGTACACCGGGCGTCGTCGCACTGCCAAAGTTCACGCTGCGCTTCGAGCGGGGCGAACGGAAGCTCTACTTCGACTTCCACGCTCAGACCGAGGCCGGCGACATCGTCGTCACCCCGGAGGACGAGGAGTTCATCGTGGCGCTCTAGAGCCGCTCGAGATCCTCTATCATCTTCCGCGTCGAGCGGAGCGGTTCGCTCGCTTCCCACCAATCCCCCTTCGCAGCGAGGCACGCCTGCATGGGAGCGTCGCCCTGAGACGCCGAGTAGTAGTGGACCACGAGGGTGATCGACGCCGACTTGCCGGAGACAGCAGCGGCGCAACGGCCCATTACCCTGCGTCCCGGAAACTGTTCTTTGCAAGGCTTGGCGATGACCTGGGGAGAGCCGGGCGGTCGCACGCGCGCGATCACGCCCTTCCCGACCGCATCGTCGAAAAGGCCGCCCACCATGGTCTCGCCACCCCGGAGAAAGACCTCGAGGTCCTCGGTCGCTGCCTTCGCCGGATCGAGGCCGTGCTCGGCCATTATCTTCTCGACGGCCGCCGGCAACGTGAGCTCGGAGCAACCCGTCAACCGCGAGCCCTGGAACGAGGCGGCGTAGACGCTGCGGGACGTCGGGGGGGGCGGCGGAGACTCGGGCTTCGCCGTGGAAGCCGCCGGCACCGGTTGCGGAATCGCCGCTGCAGACGCCTCTGCCGCGAGCTCGCGCCCGTCTTCGACGGTCCGGTGGACGCTGTAGACCGCGTAGCCGCACATCGCGAGCAGCCCAGCGCCGAAGAACGCAATGCCGATCGGGATGCCGAGCCCGAGGCCGATTCCGGTCTTCACGCTCATGGGCAACTCACCGGGCATGAGCCGTTCTTGGCTCGCGGGTAATACTCGAGCTCCGCCGACCCGGCAGGCGCGGGCACCTCGAATGAGAGGATCCAGTCAGGGGACGGGCCTGCAACCACCGTGCACGTGGTTACGGTTGGCGATGGCCGGCAGGTGTACTGGCTGACGCCGGCGAAACGCCCGCGAACGAGCAGGCAGAGCCCCGCCGGCACGCGAACATCGAGCGCGCCTTCGCAGGTCTCGCTCGGTCGCACGAGAGGCTCGGCGCCC
>QGUH01001210.1 GCA_003242355.1 Pseudomonadota bacterium | reverse complement strand
CCGGCTGTGCCCACGCGTTGGCCGAGCGGATCGGAGGGCCTCAGCATCCCCCCCGCCGTTTGCACCGTCGGACCGGCGCCGATCTCCGCCTCGCGCGTGGCCGCCGCCACGTTCGCGACCGCGACGTTCACCTGTTCCACCGCGGACGTCTGTTGCTGCGTCGAAAGCTCGATCTCGCGCGCGGCCTGGGTCGTGGTCGTGACGATCGTGCGGATGTGCTCGAACGCCTCCTTGAGCTCGTCGAAGGAGCGAGCGCTGTCTTCGACGGCCTTCGACGCGCTCTCGGTCGCCATGATCGTGCCGTCCACGCCGCTTCGGATCTTCTCGACGATCTCGCGGATCTCCTTGGCCGATCCGCCCACGCGATCGGCAAGCTTACGGATCTCCTCGCCGACCACGGCGAAGCGCCGTCCCGCCTCTCCCGCCCCCGCCGCTTCGATCATGGCGTTGATGGCGAGGATGTTCGTTTGCTCGGAAAGCTCGTTGATGAGCTCGAGAATCGTGCCGGCGCGTTGGGAATGCTGCCCGAGCTCGAGCAGGCGATGCGCGATGAGCTCGACCTGGCGCTGCACGCCGAGCACGGAGTCGCGTGCGAGGAACACCGTTTCGCCGCCCCGCTGGGCGGCACGCTCGGTCTCCGCGGCGAACCCCGCGACGCGCTCGGCGCTCGCCGCGATCTGGCGGGAGCTCGAGAGCAGCTCGCTGACGGTCCCCGACACTTGACTCATCGCGGTCGCCTGCTCCTTGGCGCCCGCTGCGTGCTGCGCGGCCGTCACCTTGAGCTCGGCGCACGAGCTGCGCACGTGTTGCACGGCGTGCGAAATCTGAGTCGTGAGCGAGCGCGTGAGCAGGACGCCGACCAGAATCCCGAATGCGGCCGCGGCGATGCTCATCACCACGACCAGGGTGCTCGCACCGCGTGCCGCGCGCGCCGCCGTGGCCATCCCCTCGTCGAGGCGCCGCTGTTCGGCGTCGGCCAGCACGCCAATCTGTCGGTCGAGCGCCTGAATGGCGGGCACGGCGAGCGCCCGGTGCGTCGCGAGCACCTCGGCCTGATCGCGTCCCGAGCGCCGCTCTTCGATCACGCGGGTCACCGCCGCATCGCGATCGCGCTTGCTCGCGTGGATCGCGGCGAGCAATCCCTTCGTCGCGCTGCGCTCCACGCGCCCCTCCGCTTGCGCGAGCGCCTCGGTGAAGGCGCGCCGGGCCGCTTCCAGCTCGCGATACTCTTCGTCGCTCCCCGCGAGCACGAACGCCCGCAACCGGGCGGCCTCTTGCCACGCGGCGGCGCGCAGACGCTCCACCTCGAGCAGCGCGCGCGCATGCACCGAAACGACGCGATCACTGCTCTCGACGGTGCTCTGGAGGGCGAGGAACGTGACCGCGGCGACGATGAGGCTCGAGAACACCACCGTGGCGAACCCCGCGGCGAGCTTGCGCCCGAACGTCCAGTCCTTCATTGGCTGCCTCCCTCGGCCTTCGTAGATTCGGCGTCGTCGGAGCGCGCGATCAGCGCGCCGAGATCGAGCAGCGGAACGCGCAGATTCCCGGCGAGCACGAGCGCGCGTACCCCGGGCACGCGGATCTCGTTTCCGAGCGACACCACGTCACTCTTGCCGACCTCCCGATACGCGAGGAGCTCGTCGAAGGCGATTGCCGCCTCCGGCCGCGCGCGACAAATCGCGATCCACCGCGGCGGTTCGAGCCCCGCCCGCCCGCCGAGCGCGGCCGGCAGGCGCAAAACACACAGAAGCCTGCCGCGATGCGCGGCGATCCCGGGCAGCGTCTCGCGGCGTGACGGGGCCCCGCCCAG
>QGUH01000210.1 GCA_003242355.1 Pseudomonadota bacterium | reverse complement strand
TGTGTTTTCCGTTTGGGAAACCGAAGAGGGGGCGCGCTCCCAAGTTCGGGTCGGGGTGTTTTGTCCGGCGTGGGGCGGTGGTGGCCCCCTCGAGCCCCGTCCCGCCCCGGCTCACCCCCGGTGAGCGATTGGCGGAAAACGAGCCCTCGAGCGGGCTCTCGGCCGGCACGCCGTCGCGATCGACGTCCGCGGGATGGGCGCAACGGCGCGGCGTGGCGCCGTCCACGTTCAACGGCTCGGTGCTCGCGCTGCACGCGCGCATCGGCTCGCCCAAGTCGAATCGGCCCTCGACGCCGATCACCCAGGTGGGCTTCACCGGATCCCGCATCTGATTCATGAGCGCCGCGTCGAGCCCGAGCGCGAGGTACTCGAGGCCACTGCGCGTGGGCGCTTCGAACGGCAACCGGAACAGCTGCTCCCCCGGCAGCCCGGCGAGGATCGTCGAGGCTCGCCCGGCGCTGCCGTCGCTGCTTCCGATCGCGCGGTCGTTCGCGAGCACGATCGGCAGCCGCACCACGAGCGCGAGGTCGCGGTACAGGCCGATGTCGGCTCGCGTGGTGAGCCGCGTCGTCGTCTCCTCGTACCTGCCGACGGTGAGGTTCGGCAGGACGTACCCGGCGCCGCTACTCGGTTGGGAGAGGGACGACTCCCGGCGGATTCGGGCGAAGCGGTGGCTGCTCTGGAACCCGAGGGACAGATGGACGTCGAACGGGTCGTCGTCGTCGAACGCGTCGACGACCTGTGTCAGCTCCGTGGGCTCCCGCAGCACCGAGGGCTCCGTGAAGAGGCGCGGCTCGTCCGCGAGCCCCGGGCTCACGGCCAAGAGCGGCGCCGAGAGCGCCGCAACGGACGGCGCGCACCACGCCCGCGAGCCGTGCGCCCACCGCGTACGCCTCGGGGTATTCCGGGGACTCGTGGGCACGGATCGGAGCATCATCGCGGCGTCGCCCGGAAGCGGACGCTAGCGGCGCGAACCGGACACTGTCAACGAGCGGAACCCGAAGGGTCGGGAACCGGCGCGCGCGCGATGGTTTGCCAGAGCCCGTCGGCCCGATCCAGCTGGTCGCCGAGCCGGGAGCGTGCAGCGGGATCCGCGACGCGGGCGACGCTTGCGGCGGCGCTCGCACAGAGGGAACGCGCGCGGCGGCGGAGCACGAGGTGCTTGCCGGCCTCGCTGCCGCGGGGGGGGCCGCTCCGTGCGGCGAGCACGCGCGCCGCGCTCTCGTGGGCCTCCCGCGCGGCGGTCTCACAGGCTGCGACGAGCCCGGCCGCATCGGGAGCGCTCGTGAGCACGGCGCGGCCGTTCGGGCCCGTGAGCCCCTTTGCCGGGAAACCTTGCACGCCGGGTGCGAGCTCCGCGGCGAGCGCGCCGCGCTCGATCGTGACTCGGAGATCCTTTTCCTGCACTTCGGCAGTGAGCGCCGCGTCGCCGTAGCGCAGCGTTCCGAACGGGGTAGCGATCCAAACCTCGGCGCCAGGCCGCACTCCCGTACCCGCTGCGCCCTCGAGCGTGCCTTCGGCGACCAGGAATTGCTCGGTGCCACCTCGGCAGGGCAAGAACCTGCCGGGGCCGACCAGCGTGACCTCGCGACCCGAGCGCGCATGCACGACGACGACGCGCGCTTCGTTGCTCAGCGTCAGCCAGGTTCCGCCGTCGAGCACGGCGCGTTCGACGAGGGCCGCGCCGTCTTCGGTGCGTGCCTCGCCACGCACGCGCAGCGCTCGACACGCGACGTCTCGTTGCAGCACGACCGGAGCGGGAGCAGGCGGCACGGGCTCCGAGAGCGCTGCCGAGGGAGCGCTCGCGCGGGTCGATTCGGCAGGCAGAGGCCGATTGGGCTCGCGGTCACACGCCCACGCGACCAGAGCCGCGGCGAGCACGGGCGCGCGGCGCATCAGCCTCCGCGCATGGAGTTCGGCGGCGGCGGAAGCAGCGCCGTCTTGCGATTGTCCTCGTCGTCGTCCTCGTCGAAAATCTCGTTCGTCACGTCTTCGGCCGCGAGCTCTTCCTTGGCGGCGCCGAGCTCGCGGCTCGTCTCCTCGAGCCGATGCGCGAGGACGCCGAGGAACTGCCAGAGCAGCTTGACGGCGAGCTGGTGCTCTTTGCGCAAGATGTCGAAGAAGTCCGAACGCCGCAGCAGCATGAGCTCGCTCGTCGTTTCGGCGATCACGGTCGCCGAACGCGGGCTGCTGCGTACGAGCGCCATCTCGCCGGCGTGATCGCCGGGACCGAGCTCCGCGATCAGGGTGCCGCCGCGCCAGACCTTGAGCGTGCCGGTGAGCACGATGAACAGCGCCTCGCCGCGCTCGCCTTCTCCCATGACCGTTTCGCCGGGGTCGAAGCGCAACACCTCGGTCACCTCGAGCACGCGGAGCAGCTCGCGCTCGTTCAGCGGCCGGAAGAGGGGCATGCGCGCGAGCGTATCGCGCCGTAGTTTGAGGCGCCGCGCGCGCTCCTCGTCCCGCTTGTCGAGCTCGCCGACGGTGATCACCACGGCGGTGATGTTGTCTTTCCCGCCGAGCTCGTTGGCGTGCTCGACCAGCTTCTGCACGGCGACTTCGGCGTCGGGCAGGCTGAGGAGCCGCCCGAGCGACTCGATGTCGTCCTCGAAGTAGCTGCTCAGCCCGTCGGAACAGATCAGGAACCGGTCGCCCTGAACGACGTCGACGACGAGCGACTCGGGCTCGACGTGCTCGTACACGCCGACGGCGCGCGTGACGGCATTCTTCTGCGCGACTTCGGCGGCTTGCTCGCGCGTCAGCCGTTTGCGCCGCACGAGCTCGTTGTACACGTTGTGATCTTCGGTGACCTGCGTGATGCGCGTTCCCCGCAGGTGGTAGACGCGACTGTCGCCGACCCAGACGATGAAGGCCTCGCTCTTGACCAGGAGCAGCGCGGCGAGCGTCGTGCCCATGCCACGCTTCCGCTCGTCTTTGAGCGCCTCGGCGTGGATACGGCTGGAGGCTCGGTTCACCGCGAACTCGAGCATGTTGATGATGTCGCGCTTGGTGACGCGCGCCGAGCCGGTGCTGCCCGCGACGTAGTCACTCACGAGATCCATCTCGCGTTTGACCTCCTCGTGCAGCGTGCGCACTGCGATGGCGCTCGCCACCTCGCCGGCAGCGTGGCCCCCCATGCCGTCGCAGACGACGAAGAGCCCGAGCTTCTTGTCGACGAGAAAGTTGTCCTCGTTGTGATCGCGCTGACGACCGACGTCCGTCAGTGCGGCGAACTGGGCTTCTGCGCCAATCATGCGATTTCGAGGATAGCGAACCAGGGTGCGCCCGAGAAGCAGCGGAATGCTCCCTAGGCGCTCGTTCGCTCGGAGCGCATTTCTCGGAACGCGCTCGTGCTCGAACCCGTGCGCGCCGCGCAGAAATCGGCTCTTCCTCACGCTCGCACTTCGGGGCCCGCACAGCGTTCGCGTGTGCGACCTCCCCAGATTTCGGCGCTCTCGCGCCGTGTCTGCCACAACGAGCTCCACGATGCCCCTTCGAGCGAGATCCAGAAACTCCTGCCGTGGGCTCTCGCGGGCGAACGCGAGCCCGCGACGAGTGGTGGGGGCGGGACATGACTAGGGCGCTCCTTCTTCGAACAACGAGGCCGAGCCGCCGCGCGCGACGACCACGTGGTCGAGCAGCGGCAGGCCCACGAGCTCGCACGCCGCGGCGAGCGCGCGGGTCATCGCGATGTCTTCGAGGCTCGGGCGCGGGTCCCCACTCGGGTGATTGTGGACGAGCACGATGGCGCTGGCGCCGTCGCGGAGCGCGGGCGAAAGCACGTCGCGCGTCGTGAGCGCCGAAGCGTGCGCGCCGCCGCGGGCGATACGCCGCGCCGACTTGAGGGCGTTGCCGCCGTCGAGCGACAGGAGCCATACCTCCTCGTGCTCGAGCCCGGCGAGGCGTGGGTGTGCCCAGGCGACCACCTCGGCGTGGCCGCGAACCGAGAGGCGCACGTTGCCGAGCGTTCCGATGTGCACGCGCCGACCGAGCTCGAACGCCGCCGCGAGGCGCGCTGCCTTTGCTGGCCCGATGCCCCGCCGCTCGGCGAGCCCGTGTGGCGAGCTGCGCGCGACGGCTTCGAGAGAGCCCTCGCTCTCGAGCAGGCTGGCGGCGAGCAGGCCTGCGGGCTCACCGCTCGCGCCCGTGCCGAGCACGAGCGCGAGCAAATCGACGTCAGGAAGGGTTTCGACGCCCTCTCGCAGGGCGCGTTCACGGCGGTCCGGCATGTCCCGTGGGGAGAGCACGGTCCGTGCCCACGCGCTTCGCGCGGTGCCGACGCGCTGCGAGCGCCGGCGGCCGGCGGCAAGCGGCCGGCGCAGCGCGCGTTCGTCACTCCACGCGGACGACGGAGCTCGGGTCGCAGCGGGCGACGAAATCCGAGAGGGGTGCGGCGTCGACCGCGTTCGTCACTCCACGTGGACGACGGAGCTCGGGTCGCAGCGGGTGACGAAATCCGAGAGGGGTGCGGCGTCGACCGCGTTCGTCACTCCACGTGGACGACGGAGCTCGGGTCGCAGCGGGTGACGAAATCCGAGAGCGCGGCGTCGACCGCGTTCGTCACTCCACGTGGACGACGGAGCTCGGGTCGCAGCGGGTGACGAAATCCGAGAGCGCGGCGTCGACCGCGCTCGCGTCGCGCGCGTCGAACGTGACCTTCGTCCGGTAGCGCGGCTCGAACCACTTGGGGTACGAGCCGATCTCGACGCCCGGGTGCGCCGCGACCACCGCGTCGAGCGCGTCCTTGATCTCTGCCTCTTCGAGCCCGAGAAACACCGCGCGGGAGACGAACGGCTGCGGCCCGGTGACGTGCGCGCGTACGGCGTCGAGCTTCATACGGAAGATCTCGGGCACGCCGGGCAGCATGAACACGTTGTGCATCAGCGTGGTCGGCCACTTGATGTCGCTCACGCTGACCAGCGTCGCGCCGCGCGGCACGAGCGCCATGCGCAGGTGCGCGTCGCCGAGCCTTTCGCCGTAGCTCTCGCGCAGAAGCTTCTCCAGGGTCGGATGCACGACGGCCTCGACGCCGAACGCTTGCGCCACCGCCTCGACCGTCACGTCGTCGTGCGTGGGCCCGACGCCGCCGCTCGTGAAAACGACGTCCGACGCCTTGCTGAGGCTCTCGACCTCGGCGCGGATGACCGGCACTTCGTCCGGAACGATCACGGCCTTGACGAGCCGGATGCCGAGCGTCCGGAGCACGCGCGACAGCTCGAGCAGGTTGCTCTCCTGCACCTTGCCCGACAAAAGCTCGTTGCCGATCACGATTGCCGAGGCCGTCTGCGCGCGGAGGGGCGTCATCCGCCGTTGCCTCCGATCTCGCGAACCACCGGGTTTCCGTCCTCGTCGATGCCGAGCAGCTCTTCCACGCGCTTTTCGGCGCTGTCGAGGCGTGTCTGCGCGATGCGCGCGAGCCGAACGCCTTCCTCGAAGAGCTTCAGGGAATCCTCGAGCGGCAGATCGCCGCCTTCGAGGCGCTCGACGATTTCGCCGAGCCGCGTGAGCGCGCCCTCGAACGTCGCCGCCTCTCCGGAGGTGGCTTCGTCGGTCGAATTGGGGTGCTGGAGCGTCATGGCGTGCGGTGCCCGGGAGCCTCCCCTCGCTCGGGCACGAGCGCAAGGCGGAGCGCCACGTTTCCCGCGCGGAAGCCGGCGAGTGTCACGATTCCGTCAGGATCGGCGAGCACGGGGACGGCGAGCCCCGACGGCAGGCGCACGATGGCGCCGCGCCGCGCTCCGTCGCTGCGCACGAGCGCCACCGAAAGCGTGCCCGTCCCCGTTTCGAACGTCGGGGCGAGCGGGCGCTGGAGCGCATGGCGCGCAAGCTCGCGGGTTTCGCGGTCGGGGTCGAGCGTGGCGGCGAGGCGCAGCGTGCGTGCGCGCACGCCTTCCGGACGGCGCGACAGCGCGTGCACGATCGCGCGGCGCACCGAAGGCTCGACCTCGAAGCGATAGGCCGCCTCGAGCAGACCGAGCGCGGTCGGATCGGCGCTCGCGCCGAGGCCGAGCGCAGCATGCGCCCGGTACGAAGGATCGGGCGAGGCGAGATGCTCGAGGATGCGCGCGCGTATCGCTTGCGAATCGCGCTCGCACAGCGCATGGAGCGCGAGCGGCGCGGCGAGCGTCCCCTCGCTGACGAGCTCCTCCAAAATTTCGGTCGGAACCAGGGCTCGGGCGCTCGGAACGAGCAAGCTCAACGCGAGCTGCGTGCGCGTCGGCGAGGGCCGGGACGCGAGCAGGGTGCGCGCCGCTGCATCCGCGGCTCCGACGAAGGGCGCCGCCCGCGCGGCGGCTTCGACGACCGCGGGATCGGCGTGCCGGAGCAATGCCCTGGCGGTTTCGCCGTCCGTGAGCGCTTTGCCGAACGCGCCGGCCGCTCGATCCGCGGGATGCTTCGAGGGGGGCAGAGCGTCGAACACCTGCCGACTCCCCTCCAGCCCTTCCCCGGGGCCACTCCGGGCCGGGGGCCTCGCCGCGCGCGCAAACCCGCCGGTCCCGGGGTCACGGGCCCCGCG
>QGUH01001209.1 GCA_003242355.1 Pseudomonadota bacterium | reverse complement strand
GGGGGAATGGGGGGGGTTTGGGGATTCGGGGGGGCGGCATTTGCGGGGGAGTCGAGGCGGTCTGCGTAGCAAACTGCCTCGCACGCGGCGGCTCGGGGGAAGGACGCTTTTCGTTTGGGCGTGCAAGCACGCATGGAACCAGTGCCGTTCGGTGACTACCTTGTCGACGCGCGGGCGAGCAGCGGCCGGCCGCCGCGTGACGAGGGTAGGAAGCACGAATGACTTCGCGACATCGATGGATCGTGGTGATGGCAACGGCGGCGGCGTTCGCCGTCGCGGCCTGCGGCGATGACGACGACGACGGCGCCACGCCGGGTTCCGGGGGCAAGGCACAAGGCGGCGGCGGTTCTCAGGTCGGCGGCTCCGGAGGAACGGGCGGCACGGCCGGCAGCGGTGTCGGCGGAGACGGGGGCGGCGTACACGAAGCCGGCGGCGGAGGCGCGCCCGACTCCGAAACGGGCGGTTCGGGTCCGGGCGCCGCAGGAGCGGGCGGCGCGGGGGCTGCTGGAGCCGGCGGCGAAGCCGGCGGTGTTCGCACCGGTTGCGTCTTTCCGAGCTCGGCGGCGATCGAAAAGGCCAGTGTGCCCGAAGGCTTCTGCGCGTGGCAGTGGGCGAGCGGCGTGGGTGAGGCGCGCGGGATCACCGTGGATTCCGAGGGCAACGTGCTCGTCGTCGCGCGCGGAGACGCCGACGTCGTCGCTCTTTGGGACGAAGACGGGGATGGCGTCTCGAGCGATACGGAACGCGCAGTGATCGCGAGCGCACCAGGGCTCAATCACGGCATCGCGCTGCACGAAGGCTACTTGTACGCGTCGAGCGCAACGACCGTGTATCGCTGGCCGTACACGGCCAATCGCATGCCCCTCGGCAACCCCGAAACGGTCGTCACCGGCATTCCCAGCGGCGGCCACTCCACGCGGACGCTCGCGTTGGACGACGCGTACTTATACGTGAGCGTCGGCTCCGGGTCGAACGTCGATTCGGATTCGACGCGCGCGCGCATCCGAAGGTTCGCCCTCGCGGATCTCGACGATGGCCCCGTCGCGTTCACCCAGGGCGAAGTCTTTGCCGACGGTCTACGCAACGAGGTGGGGCTCGCCTTCGACGCCCAGGGGCGGCTCTGGGGCGTCGAGAACGGTCGTGACAGTCTCTCGCGCGCCGATCTCGGCGGAGACATCCACGAGGACAACCCCGCCGAGGAGCTGAACCTCTTCGAAGAAGCGGGGCGCTTCTACGGCTATCCGTATTGCTGGACGGAGTTCGTGCTGCCGGACTCCGTGGGCATGGGGGCGGGGACGCAATGGGCGGATCCGGAGTTCATGGACGACGGCACGCACACGGATGCGTGGTGCCGAGATCCCGACAACGTGGTGCCGCCCGTCCTCGCATTTCAGGCGCATTCGGCGCCGCTCGACATTCTGTTCTACGAGGGAGCGGCGTTTCCCGCGGAGTACCAGGGCGACGCGATCGTTTCACTCCACGGATCGTGGAACCGCGACGAGCCCACCGGATACAAGGTGGTGCGCATGCCCTTCGACGACGACGGCATGCCCACCGGAGACGTCGTGCCGCTCCTCGAGTACGCGGGCCCCGGTGACGACGCCGCCGAGTGGCCGCACCGCCCGGTTGGCCTCGCCGTTCTACCGAGCGGCGTGCTGCTCGTGACGAGCGACGCCTCCGACGCGGTGCTCGCGGTGGACTACGCGCCCTAGACCGCCGATCGGTTCGACCGATCGGCGGTCTAGCCTCGTTTCGTAGGGGCGGCACGCGCCGCCCCCTTCCCCGCCGGCAGCCCTCTCCCCGCCTCCCCCCCGT
>QGUH01000209.1 GCA_003242355.1 Pseudomonadota bacterium | reverse complement strand
CCTCGAGGTCGCGACCGTAGAGGCGCTCGAGGATCAAGCACAGCTCGCCCTTCTCCGACCACTTTTGATCCAGCACGCGAACCGCGGCGGTTCCCGCGAGGTTCACCATCGCGCGCGCTTCGCGAAACATGCGCTCCCGCCACTCGGGGTCGAGCGCCTTCGAGCCGGTCAACGTCTTGACGGCAACGGGCTCTCCGTCGCGCAGATCGGTCGCCGCGAACACCTGCCCCTGGCCCCCCGATCCCAAGAGTCCGTCCAGGCGATAGCGGCCGCCGATGATTTCGCCGACTCTCTGCGCAGCGTCGTCCTGCACTCCGAACGAAAATCGCCGCACACGGACCAAAGGTCAATATCTCGCCGGATCGGAAGTCGCCAACGGGAGGCGGATGTGAGCGCTCGGAGGTTGAACGAGCTCACGATCGCCGTCATGCAAGGGGTCCATGAACGAGGTGTGGGCCCTGCTGGATCTCGACCACGTTGCACGTTTCGTCGAGCGCCGCCTGGGTGAGCGGCCGAAGGACCTCGGGATCGGCGTCGAAAAGCTCCGGGGAGGGTTGATGGCGCGAGCCGTGGTGATGGTGGTCGCGCGCTATCGCGATCGTGCGGGAAAGCGGCGCACCGACAAGTTCGTGGTCAAGCATCTGGAGGGTCCTGCGACCCGCGAAGCGTTGGTCTACGAAACGGTGTTGCACCCCGAGTGCCCGCTCGCTCCCACGCTGTTCGAGGTGGAGCGCGCGCAGCGCGGCGTCCGCCTCTACCTCGAGGCCGTGGTGCCGAAAGCGCGCTGGCCCTGGCGCGACCCCACGCATGCGGCGAGCGTGCTCGAACGCCTGGCGCAACTGCACGAGACCGAGCCCGCCATCCCACTCGGCGACTGGGATTACGACGCGGAGCTCGCGCGCACCGCCGCCGAAACGCTCGAACACGTGGAGCGCTTCCCCGCTCTGCCCGGCATGGCCCGCTCGCGCGCCGCGCTCCGCCGTTTGGCGAGCAATGCCGTGCGCATCCGGCGCGAGCTGCTCTCCTGGTCGACGTTGCCGCGCGCGCTCGTGCACGGCGACGTGCACCCGGGCAACGTGCTCGTGCGCCGTCGCTCCGGGTGCGACGAGCCGGTCTTCTTGGACTGGGGCCGCGCGCGCGTCGGCTCGCCGCTCGAAGACGTGAGCTCGTGGCTCACGTCGCTCGGGTTCTGGGAGCCGGTCGTGAAGAGCAAGCACGATACCCTGCTCGGCGTCTACCTGTCGGCGCGCGGGCTCTCGCCTCGGCTTTCGCGCGAAGTGCGGGACGCGCACTGGTTGGCAGGCGCGTTGAACTGCCTCGCAGGCTCGCTCGGCTATCACGTGCAAGTGGCGAGCGATCCGCGAGTCGGCGAGCGCCGACGGCACGCCGCCGTTCGTGCGGCGGAAGACTGCCTGCGCGTGATTCGCCGGGCGGACGCGCGCTTCTCTGCATGACCCGCATCACGCGGGAGGCGTGAGCGTGGCCGAAACCGCAGAAGCGGCGACTTCCGCCGGCACCTGATCGAAGCGCAGCACGCGGATGGTGTCTCGGTACCAGGCGAGCTCGGTGATGCTGCAGTTTCTGGGGCGAAAGAGCTCCCACCGCTCGGGCCCGACGCCGAAGTGGAATCCGATGAGCTGGCTGACCACACCGGCGTGCGTGACCACGAGCACGCGCTCGCCCCGATGAGCGGCGGCGATCCTCCGCGTGCCGGCCAGCACCCGCGCGCGAAACTCGCGGTAGCTCTCGCCCGAAGGCCAGCGAAAGTCCGGATCGTTCTGCGAAAGGTTGCGCGCCCACGCTTCGGGATAGCGGCGCTGCACTTCGGAAAGCGGGAGCCCGTCGGCATCCCCGCAATCGATTTCGCAGAGCGACGGCTCGACGACGAGCGGCGCGGGCAGAACCTCGGCGAGGATTCCGGCCGTGGTGCGCGCCCGCGCGAGCGGGCTCGTGTAGATGACGTCGGGCCGCGGTTCCCGAGCGAGAGCGCGTGCGGTGGCGCGCGCTTCCCGAACCCCCTGGTCCGTGAGCGGTAGATCCGTCAGCCCGCTCATGCGGGCGCTCAGGCCCGCCATGTTCCCCGCTGTCTGGCCATGCCTGACCAGCACGAGGCGCGCGAAGGAGAGCATTTTCCGAGTCGCCTCGGGGCTCCCCGGCTTGCGAGGAGCTCCATGGGAGAGACTACTGCCGCAATCCTCGCGGTCAAACGCATTCGCCTGGCGAACGCCGCGGCACGATGCCACGTTCGGCCCGATGCCGTGCGCCAGCAAGCTCGCCTTCACGACGCGCCGGGTGATCCCGAAGCTCGTGACCTCCCTCGCACTCCTCGCTTGTGGTCCGCGCGTCGAGCCCGCTCCCCGCACCGCGGCGGCGCCGAGCCCGCCGCAGAGCGCGCCGCCCGATCCCGTCTCGGAGCCAGAAGCGCCTGCCGTCGTCGAGGACGGCGCGCTCTCCGCGCATCTCGAAAGAGAGCGCGTCACCGGCGTCATCGCCCTGCTCGACGGCGCGGATGGGCGCGTGCGCTGTAGTGATCGCGAGCGTTGTGCGCGCGGCTACCTCCCGGCGTCCACGTTCAAGATCCCCAACACCGTGATCGCGCTCGAGACGGCCGTCGTCGACGATTCCGAGAGCGCGCTGCCCTGGGACGGCAAGCCGTACCTCGTCGAAGACTGGAATCGGGATCACACGCTGCGCTCGGCCATCCGGGTCTCGTGCGTGCCCTGCTACCAGCGTATCGCGCGCGAGATCGGCAGCGAGCGGATGAAGGACTGGCTCGCGCGTCTCGAGTACGGCAACCAAGACACGTCGGGCGGAATCGATCGGTTTTGGCTCGAGGGGGGATTGCGGATCTCTCCGCTCGAGCAGATCGAGTTCTTGAGGCGTCTCGAGAGCGGGACACTCCCGATTGGTGCGAGGACCCGCGAGATCGTGCTCGACATTCTCGCGCTCGACGTGACGGACTCCTATGTCTTGCGTGGAAAGACGGGCCTCTCGCGGCCGCCCGAGGTACCGAGTGATCTCGGATGGTTCGTCGGTTGGGTCGAAAACGGCTCCAGGCGCGTGTTCGTGGCCACCCTCATCGACTCCCACCCTCCGGACGTCGACATCGTCCCCGTACGCCGGCGCGTGAGCGAGCACGCCCTACGCGCTACCGGCGTGCTTCCATGAGGGCGCCGATCGAAGGAAATCAGGCTTACTTTCGTGTGCTCTCCGGCCAATAACAGGCCCGGCAGAAAATTACACTCAACACGACCCACGCCTACCTGAAACCGGTTCCCGATGGGCGCGCGAACGCTCGCGCACGGGCAAATCTCGGTCACGATGTCGTTTCGTCATCCTGACGCGCAGGATGTCGAATGCTAAACCCGAGTCCCCAGGAGGCGTTGAATCGATGAGCTCCAACGGAAGAATTCCGGGCGCCGCACACAAGCTCAAGCGGCGCATCTTCCTGAAAGCGTTGGCCCTCGGGGCCACGGCTCCGGTGGCCGCTCGGTTGGCGAGCGAAGCGCTCGCCCAAAGCGGCGATCGGCCGAAGCGGTTCATGCTCTTCTACGTCCCGCACGGCGTGCCGCCGGAGCACTTCAATCCGGTGGTTCAGGGCGGCGATCCGACGTCGTTCAGCCTGAGCCAGAGCGGCGTGAGCATCCTGGGGCCGCTCGAGGAGCGCTTCAAGGGCGTCGTCAACGTGCTCCAAGGCTTCAAGTACCCGACGGCTTCGACGCACGAGGGCATCCTGAGCTTCCTCTCCAACCTGGAGACGTTCAAGAACGGCGCGGTGGACGAGGTGACGCCGCGCACGACGGTCGAGCATTTCATCGCGAACGGCCTGGGCGTGAAGGTGCTCGCGCTCGGCGCCTGCGCGCACCGTCCTTGGGGCCTCGACAAGGACGGCAAGCTGATGTGGAACGGCGAAGCGATCGTTCCCGAGAAGAACCCGCTCGTCGCGTTCGAGAAGATTTCGGGCAACGCCACCACGACTCCGCCCGCTGGTGGTGCGCCGAACGCAGAGCAAGAGCTCACTCGGGCCCTGCTCGACTTCACCGAGAGCGAGATCTCGGCGCTTCGCACCGAGCTGTCCGCGCTCACTTCCGAGCAGACGAAGCTCACGACGCACCTCGAGGCCATCGCGGCGCTCAAGGCGACGGCCGGCTCGAACGGCCCCGGGCCGATGCCCGTCAGCTGCAGCACGGCGCCCTCGCTGCCGGCGCTCGATGCGCTGCGCACGATGGCGCAGGGGCAGAGCGACGAGTTCTTCTTGCGCGAGGACAGCTTCCCGGCGCTGCTCGCCGCCCAGCTCGAGGTCGCGGCGTACGCGCTGCAGTGCAATGCCGCGCGCGTCGTCGCCGTGCAGCCGATGTACGCGAACTGCGACTTCGACTTCAAGTTCATGGGCAGCCCGGGCTCGCACCACAACGCGCTTTCGCACACCGGCCCGCAAGGCACCCTCGCCAATCCCGACCTGAAGGCGCGCGAGCCGTTCGCCAAGGCGCAGCGTTGGTTCATCCAACAACTCGTCGACCACACGCTCTCGTATCTCGACGTGCCCGATCCGGCGGACCCGGGCCACAAGGTGATCGACAACACGATCGTTCTGCTCTGCAGCGAGATCGGCGAAGGCGCGTGGCACACGTCGGCCACGACCGAGCTCAAGTTGAGCGGCGACCCGGGAATGATGTCGTACGTGCCGCTGGTCACGATCGGCGGCGGCGGCGGCGCCCTCAAGACCGGGCAGGTCATCACCTATCCGACGGATCGGCCGTGCGCCGATCTGTTCCTCGCCCTGAGCAAGGCCATGGGGCTTTCGGTCACGAGCTTCGGCGGCAGCACCACCCCCGTGCAGGAGATCTTGGCATGATGCGGTTCGTTCTCGCTCCGTTCGCCCTCGCTCTCTTGGTCGGCTGCGCTGGCGGTACCGCCGACGGCGGCAACGAAACGCCCGGCCCAGGCCCCACGCCGACGAGCACGAGCACCGCGCCCTCCGTGCCCTCGAGCACGCCGCCCAACACGCCGGGCAATCCCTCGACCCCTCCGGGCACGAACGATCCACCGAGCACGGGCAATCCGCCGGCGGAAGAGCCGAGAGCACCGGCAGCGGAGCTCTGCGGAACCTCGAGCGTGGGCAAGCCGATGCTGCGCCGGCTCAACCGCCGCGAGCTCGTGCGCAGCCTCGAGGACGTTTTCCCGGAAGCGAAGGGCGCGTGGACCGCGAGCTTGAGCGCCGACAATCTCTCGACGCAGGGCTTCGACAACAACGCCGCCGTGCTGGTCGTCGGGAAGCAGACTGCGGACGAAATCGCGACGACCGCCGCGTCGCTCGCCAAGGCGGTGACCGGAAACGCCTTCGCCCAGATTTTGCCTTGCTCGCAGAGCCAGGCCGATCGCGCGTGCGCCGCCACGTACCTCGACAAGTACGGCAAGCGGCTCTTCCGGCGCCCGCTGACGGACGAAGAGCGCACGCGCTACCTCGCGCTGTTCGATCAGGCCGTGAGCGTTGCCGATTTCGAGACGGGCATCGCGTACCTGACGCGGGCGCTCGTCCAGTCGCCGCCCTTCCTCTACCGTCGTGAGGTCGGAACGGCTTCGGGGAACCGCTATCGGCTCACGCAGCACGAGATCGCCACGGCGCTCTCGTACGCGTTCGCGGGAACGACTCCGAGCGACGACCTCCTCGCGAAGGCCGACCGCGGCGAGCTCGACGGTCCCGCGACCCTGACCGCAATCGCGAAGGAGCTGCTCACGACGTCGGGTCAGGAGGTCATGCACCACTTCATGGACGCATGGCTCGGCTACAGCCGCGTCTCCTCCATGCAAAAGACCAACGTGGCGGAGTTCACGGAGCGTCGCAACGAGATGGTCGAGGAGACGCGTCGATTCATCGCCGACGTGCTCGCGAAGGGCGGCGGCTCACGGGAGCTCTTGCTCGCCTCCACCACGACGCCGTCCAAGGCGCTCGCGTCGTTCTACGGGTTTCCGGCGCCGAGCGCCGATTTCGCGCCGGTCGAGCGCCCGGCGGGACGCGGCGTCGGTATCCTCGCGCAGGGCTCGCTGCTCGCGGCGAACGCTGCGCCGAACAGCTCGTCGCCGACCAAGCGCGGCTTGCTCGTGTTCAAGCGGTTCCTCTGCCTCGAGCCGCCCATGGTGCCGGCCAACGTGCCCGACATTCAGGAGCCGCGGCCCGGAATCACGACGCGTCAGCGCTACGAGGAGCAGCACGCTTCCGGAACGTGCGCGAACTGCCACAAGATGTTCGACCCGATCGGCTTCGGGTTCGAGCAGTTCGACGAAGTCGGCCGCTACCGCGCCGACGAGAACGGGCTCCCGATCGATACCAAGAGCCACGTGCCCTTCGACGGCAACGTGCTCTTCGAGTTCGCGACGCTGGAGGAGCTGGCGCAGGGCCTCGCGGAACAGCCGCGCGTGCACGCCTGCGTCACCGACTTCATCACGGAGTACGTGTTCGGCGGGGCTGGACGCTGCCTGGGGGAGACGCAGCGTCCCGGCTTCGTCGATGGCACGGTCGGCTTCA
>QGUH01001208.1 GCA_003242355.1 Pseudomonadota bacterium | reverse complement strand
ATCGGCTGGAGCTCGCCGCCGATCGCGGCATCGTCCATCCCGACGTGAGCTACGCCCGCGCGCGCGCTTACGTCGAGCGCGCCCGGTCCACCGCCGCGCGCCCCGGCGATCTCGGACGCGCGGCGGCCGCGCTCGAAGAAGCGCTGTATCTTCGGCCCAGCGACGATATCGTCGAGGCGGCGCTCGAGAAGATCCGCGCCGAGATCTCGCGTCGTCGCGCCCGCACCGGTGCCTCGCCCGTCGTTCAACGCCCGGCCCTCGGACGCGCCGTCGCCAACCTCCTCCCGGAGAACGTGTGGGCGGCGGTCGCGGCCTTTGGCGCTCTCGTTCTCACACTGGGACTTTCGGCGCGGCACGTTCTCCGACGGCGCGCCATCGAAATCGCGGCGGCGGTCGGCGTCGTCGCCGGGCTCGTGTTCGGCCTGGTCGGCGGCGCGCTCGCTGGCCTGTCCCGGTATTACCGAACGACGTCGCGGCCCGCCGTCGTGGTCGTCCCGGAAGCCCGCCTGCTCGACGCGGAAGGCCGTCCGCTACCCCGGCGAGGTGAAAGCGAAAATGCGGTTCCCGAAGGCGCGCTGGTCCACGTTCGCGGCCAGGCGGACGGGTTGTCCGAAGTCGAGTGGGGAACGGTCCGGGGCTTCGTCAGCAGTTCCCAGATCCGACTCCTTGCCTCGCCATGACGTTCTGCCGCAGTCGCTCCCCCACCTACCTCTTCCGGTGAGCCTGAAATCGAAAACCCAGGTGCAGCGGAGCGTGCTACAAGTGTTTTACCGTGTGGGTTCGCCGTTCCGCCATCCGCCCCGTCCCATCCTACGCAGCCGTGCCGCTCCATGCGCTCGAGAGCGTTCGGGACGGCCTTGCGGAAGACGATGAAGAAGCGCGTGCGCAGCTCGACGACGCCTTCGAGCGGTTCGAGCGTGCGCAGCCGGCGCTCGCCGCCTACGTCGCCGAAGCGCTCGGTCGCCCGCTCGACGAAACGGCGCTCGCGCTCGGCTACTTCCTGGCGCTCACCGTGTGGCTCGCCTTCGATCGCGCGCACGGTCCGCACATCGACGAAGTGACCGAGGAAGAGCTCGTCGCCACCGACGAGCTGCTCACGCTCGACGAAGAGCTGCGGCGCGCCGATCCCGCCGAGTCTCTCGACAGCGACGACGTCATCGCGATGGAGCAACCGCACGTGGTCGCCTTCGTGCACGAGCACATCGACGGCACGCTCGAGAGCCACGCCGAAGAAATCGACGTCGACGACGTCCACGCCGTCTACCGCGTCGTCCTCGTCGAAATCCTCGCGCTCAGCTACGCGGTGCGCCAGCCCGAAGGCTTCCCCGTAGCCAAGGCCGAGCTCCTCGCCTGAGCCCACCCTCGGTCTCCCCAGGCGTGTCCGTCTTGCCGCCGCCGTCGCGTCGTCGTGCGCGCGACAGCGCTGGATCGGCTGCTGGCTGCCTCGAAGCAGCCCTCATGCAACGAATGGTCGCCTCCCAAGGCCACCCGTTGCGGCAGCGCGTCCCTCCCCCCTCCCCCACGTCGTCCCTTCACGCGCACCCCCGTCGTTGAGACGCCCGTCGCGGCAGCGCGTCCCTCGCCCCTCTCCCAGCGTCGTCCCTTCACGCGCACGCCGTCGACAAGACGCCCGTCGCGGCAGCGTGTCCCTCGCCGTCCCTTCACGAGCACCCCGTCGATGAGACGCCCCAATCGGCATAGGGGCCCGAGGTAATCCCTCGGGACCCCTGCCACACCACCCGGCATGCGGGTCCGCACCGGGCGGTTCGAAGAGTTGAGGTCACGCGGCGAGCCGGGGGACCCCCAGCTCGTCGAA
>QGUH01001207.1 GCA_003242355.1 Pseudomonadota bacterium | reverse complement strand
CAGCGCCTATGGTGCCGTCGGCAGCCCCCGGTCCCGCCGGCACGGAGTCGTAATGGGACGCGAGCGCGACGGCCGGTGTCCGCTCGCGTCCCGGAATCTCCGCGACGACGTTCTCGACGACGGCACACACGCCGTACTGGCCGCAGCTCATCCCGCGCCGAATCTCCGGAACGAGGCCGAGCCGGCGGAGCTCCGCCTCGATGCGCGCTCGCACCGCGCGATTGGCCGGCGTGCCCACGGGATGAGCGCGCCCGTCCCCCAGAAGCCGCTGGAGCACCGCCCGCGCCCGCTCGGCAGAGAACTCCGAAGCGGGAGCGCCGCTCGGACGTGCCGAAGGTGGCCGGGACGCCGCGAGGCTCCCGATGACCCCGATGGCGAAGAGCAACCCCGCAAGCGGCAGGAGCGCCCACGGCCTGACGTGCCTCCACACCGTCGAATCCACGCAATCGGTGTACTACGCGGGCCCGATTCCAGCGATGACGGCCGTCGGAGGCTTCGGTCGGCCGCTCGCTCGCCCTTGCCCCACCACGCTCGACCGGTACCGGTCCCGGATCTGCTCGGGCTGGAGGATTTCCGAAATCACGGCCCCGAAGTGGACGAATCCGAAATGCATTTCCGAGCCGGGGTACTAGAACGCCGATCGGTTCGGCCCGCCCGGTTCGGGCTCGCGATTCCGCTCGATGCCTCGTCGCCGGCTCCTTCCGTTCCTGTCCCCGCTGCTCGTGGTCGTAGTCGCCGCGGGCTCCGTGCGCGCCGAGCCGCAGGCAGAGACCATCGCGGCGTCTCGGGCGCTCGGCATCGAGGGGTTCGAGCTGGCCGAGGCCGGGCGCTGCGCCGAGGCGATCGAGAAGCTCGAGCGGGCCGAAGCGCTGTACCACGCGCCCAGCGTGCTGGCGCGGCTGGGAGAATGTCAGATCGAGATCGGGCAAATCGTGCGCGGCACGGAGACGCTCAACCGCGTCGTGCGCGAAAAGCTCGCGCCGGACGCTCCGGAGCCGTTCCGCGCGGCCCAGGCGCGCGCGGCGGAGCTGCTCGATCGCCACCTGCCGCGCATCGCGAAGCTCGTGATCCGTATCGAGCCGGGGAATGCGCCGGCGGAGGTGACGGTGTCCGGGGTCTCGGTGCCGCGGGCGCTGCTCGGCGCCGAACGCCCCACCGATCCCGGAACGCACGACCTGGTCGCGACCGCGCCGGGCTACCAAAGCGCCCGCGCGACGGTGCACCTGGACGAGGGCGCGCGTCAGGAGATCACGCTGGAGCTCCTTCCTCTCGCCGGGAACGCACCGGCGAAAGCGCCGCGCCCCCTACCCGCCGCTCCGCCCGACTCGGATCGTGCGACCGTGCGGGCGAGCGGAGGTTTCGGCGCGTGGCCGTTCGTGTTGCTCGGAGTCGGTGCGGCAGGGCTCACCGTGGGAACGGTGACGGGAGTGCTCGCGATTCAGCGCAAAAACGAGCTCGATTGCCCCGCGTACCAGTGCGGGGCGTCCCAGCACGAAAAGCTCGACGAAAGCGTGACGCTCTCCTGGGTCTCGACGGCGGGCTTTGGCGTGGGCCTCGTTTCCGGAGTGCTCGGCGCCGTCCTGCTCGCGTCGGGATCCAGCTCGGGTGAGAAATCTGCGACCCGCCCTCGGGTGCGCCCGTACGCCGGCGCGACGTCTTTCGGGTTGTCGGGGAGCTTCTGATGCGGCGTGGCGCGCGGGCAGGTGGCCGCGACCTATGCCCAGCCTGCCCTTTTTACACACCTGACCCTGCGGCGGACCGAGCAGGTGCGGTCTCCGGGGGGCGCTGGATCCTGACAAAAAAAAAACATTCACGAAG
>QGUH01001206.1 GCA_003242355.1 Pseudomonadota bacterium | reverse complement strand
AAAAGAAAAAAGGCGAACGGGATTTAGGGAGGTCTTGGGGGCTCCGAGATGTGTATAAAAGGCAGGGGCTTGAGCGAGCTGCAGTACGCGTGTTTGTTCGAGCTCGAATCGCCGCGGCCGTGCGTGGGCGCCGATCAGTCGTGCGACTGCACCGAGGACGAGCAGAAGTACAACCGCGGCCTGTGCCAGGGCACGACGCAGACCCACGGCAAGGCGTACCCCGCCACGCGCCAGCTCGAGGTGTTACGGCGCGTGGGCGCGATCACGGGAAACTCGATCGTTGCTTCGATCTGTCCGAAGGTCACCCGTTCACAGGACCCGAGCTCCGATCCCGCCTATGGGTACAACCCGGCCATTGCCGCGCTCATCGACCGCCTCAAAGTTCCGCTGCGCGGGCGGTGCTTGCCGCGGCCGCTCGACGTCGACCCGGTGACCCAGCGCGTGCCGTGCGTGGTGGTCGAGGCCAACCAACCCGACGCGAACGGCGCGTGCCGCCCGTGCTCGGAGCGCAGCGGGCGCACGGACATCGATGCCTCCGTCCGCAACGTGGTCGCGCAAGAGCTCGCACAGAGCGGCTTCTGTGGGGACACGAAGTCTTGTGAAGACCTGTGTCTCTGCAAGATCGAACAGTTCGAAGGCGAGGCGCTCGAGCGCTGCCAGAGCGGGGCCGAGCTTTCGCCGGAGCCGGCGGGCTACTGTTACGTGGACGGTGAGCGCGGCGGTGCACAGGCAGCGCTCGTCTCCAAGTGCCCGGCCACGGAGCGGCGGTTGCTGCGGTTCTCACCGGAGGTGCCGGCCTCGGGCGCCACGGCCTTCATCGCGTGTGCGGGAAGGACCCCCCATGGGCGTCCGTCCGGCCCGTGAGTCGCGAGGCGACTGGCGGTACGGACGGGCTTCCCGAGGGTGCCAATGGAGTTGGCGATCAGGCTGGCTGTAGACAACTGAGTTGATGTGCGCCTCGACCGTTCTTGCTGGATTTCGGTCGGCACGTCGGTTGCTGCCCTGCGCCCCGCATGCCTCGGTTCCGCGCTGCGCAGGGCGGCCCGTTCGAGGGCCAAGCCGCGGCCACGATTGACAAATCGAGCCGGGAAAACCTACCCTGCGCGGCACTGGAGGCCGAGGCTGTCGTCTCGTCCGTTCTCGTTCGCCTGCTCGAAAGAACGCCTCCGTTCGCTCGTGGCTCGACCCAGGAGTCCTTTCAATGATGTCGAAGCGTGAAGCTCCCACTCGGACGCCGGCCTCGTCGGCGCGCTGGCTCCGCCGGCTCGGCGCTGGCCTGGTGGCCACGGTTGCGGCCATGGGCCTCGCGGCCGGCTGCTTGCAGCGCCCCGTGGTGCCCCAGGATCCGCAAACGAGCAACCTGTTCGTCGATCAGATCCGCCAGACCGCCGTCGACAAGATCGACCTCTTGTTCATGATCGACAACTCGATCTCGATGGCGGACAAGCAGCAGATCCTGCAGGACGCCGTCCCCGTGCTCGTCGATCGCTTGATCCGGCCGGTGTGCGTGGATGCTGCCGGCAACCCCACGGGCGAGAGCTCGAACAACGGCAGCTGCGCTCGAGGCGAGCCCGAGTTCAGCCCGATTCAGGACATCCACATCGGCGTCATCACCTCCAGCATCGGCGACAACGGCGGTGGCACGGGCGCGCCGCGCTCGACGAAGGGGGGGGCGGATTACCTGGGCGACGATCAGGCGCGCTTGATCGCCACGCCGGGGCTGCGTCCGGCGCCCCCCGGGGACGGGGAAAAAAAGGGCTTTTTGGGGGGGGGACCGGGAACCACGGCGCCGCGCAAACACCACCGGGGATCACCAGAGC
>QGUH01001205.1 GCA_003242355.1 Pseudomonadota bacterium | reverse complement strand
ATCCGGAGGTGCGCGAGCTGTTCGGGCCCTGCCCCCGAACCAAGTACGTGTGCACCGTGCTCGTCGCGGCGCAGCTCGCCACGGCGTATCTCCTCCGTGACGCGCCCTTTTGGCTGCTCGCGCTCGTGGGGTACCTGTTCGGAGGCGTGATCAACCACGCGCTCTTGCTCGCGATCCACGAGCTTTCGCACAACCTCGCGTTCCGCCGTCCCCTCCACAACCGGCTGTTCGCGCTGTTCGTCAACCTGCCCATCGGGTTGCCCGTGGCAGCGACGTTTCGGCACTATCACCTCTTGCATCATGCGCAGCAGGGCGTAGACGGAATCGACACGGATTTGCCCACGGCGTTCGAGGGGCGATGGTTTCGCACGGCTCCGCGAAAGCTCGTGTGGATGACGTTTCAGGCCCTCTTTTACGCGATCCGTCCGCTCGTGGTCTTGCCGCGCCGGCCCGACCGGTGGGAAGTCGCGAACTTCCTCGTACAGCTCGCCTTCGACGTGCTCGTCGTGCACTTCTGGGGGTGGAAGGCGCTGCTCTACTTGCCGCTCGGCACGATCCTGGCGAGTGGGCTGCATCCGGTCGCAGGGCACTACGTCTCCGAGCACTACGTGTTTCGACCGGGCCAGGAAACGTACTCGTACTACGGGCCGTTGAACCTCGTCACGTTCAACGTCGGCTACCACAACGAGCACCACGACTTTCCGTACATCCCCGGATCGCGCTTGCCGCGTTTGCGACGGCTCGCGCCAGAGTTCTACGATACGTTGCTCGCGCACCGCTCGTGGACGTGGGTCATCTGGCAGTATATCGTCAACCCGGCGATCGGCGGTTTCAGTCGCGTCAAGCGTCGGGCGAGCGGACAGCCCGGGTGAGAGCCGCGCTTCCCGACCGAATCACGGCTGCTGCCGCGTAACCGCAGCGTCGAAAAGCGAGGCGCTCGGTGGCTTCGGTGGCGTGGGCGAGTCGTTCGCGCTCGGTGACTTGCCTGGCGTGGACGAGGCGCTCGGGATCGGGGACTTGGGTGACGTGGGCGAGTCGCTCGGGATCGGTCGTGTGGGCGAGGCGCTCGGACTCCGTGGGCTCCTGTGGCGTAACCGCTGCGGCACGGCGCGAGCGGCAGGGCACCGGCGAATGCCGTACGATGCGTAAGACTGGTCGAACCTCGAGCTCATGCACGTTCCATCCTGGCTCCCCAACGCGCTCTCGGTCCTGCGCATCGCGCTGGTCCCGGTGTGGCTGGCCCTCGCGTTCGCGGCGCGGAGCGAGGCGCTCGCGGGTGGCGATCCCTCGCCGGTCGGACCGATTGCGGTTGCCGTGGCCATCGCGCTCTCGGACGTCATCGACGGAACGCTCGCGCGCCGCTACGGGCTCGCGACCAACCTCGGCGCGACCCTCGACGCGGTCGCCGACAAGATTGCTCAGATCACGTGGGTGTCGTTCCTTTCGCTCGTGGGCGCGCCCGCGTTCACGGCGCTTCCGCTTTGGTTGCTCGGGATCCTCGCCGCCCGTGACCTCACCTTGGGCATCGGCTGGGTTTTGGTGCGTCGCAAGCACGGGAAGGTGGAGGCCGAGCACCGGTGGCATGGCAAGGCGTCGAGCGTGCTCCTTTTCTTCCTGATTGTCGGCGCGCTCTCCGGCCTTTCCGCTCCGGTGATCGGAATCGGGGCTGCGGCAGTGGTCGTGCTCGTCGTTCCGAGCACGCTGGCTTATCTCGTGGCCGGCTGGCGTCAGCTGATGCACCCCGGCACGTAGTGAGCGGGCGTCGCGAGTTGCGCGAGTTTGGGGAGGGACAGGCCCGGTTTTGCTTTCCCGGGTTGGGG
>QGUH01001204.1 GCA_003242355.1 Pseudomonadota bacterium | reverse complement strand
CGCGAGCTGTGCCGATCGACTCGCTCGGCGCGCACCGATTCCATACCAGCGGCAGGCGCCGGACGGCATCGAAAAGCTTCGCCGGGACGACGGCCGTGTAGTGCTCCGTGTTCACTTTTCCGGACCTCTGGCCCATGAGACGCTCGCGCGTCTCGCGGTCAACGTCTGCCGCCGCGAGCAGAGTCGAGAACGTCCGCCGGAGCGCGCGGAAGTCGTACGGGCGCCCCTCCGGGTCCGCCGTTGGTTGCCCTGCGAGCTCCAGATCCTTCCGGAGATATTCGGCGAAGTCGGGGCGGCTGAACGCGCCCTGAGCATTCGGGAAGAGCGGATCTGTCGGCGATGGCTGACGACCAACCCAAAGCTCCCAGCCATCCTCGAGCCACTGCTTGAGCGCCGCCCGCGCGCACTCGTTGAGCGGGATGGCGCGTCGCCTGTAGTCGTTCTTCGGCTTGCCGAGCTCCGCTCGGCCACGGCCGCTCTTGCCGTCTTTGGTGCGCAACTTGAACGCCTTGTTCACCTGGAGACGTGGATAGGAACCGTCCAGGTCGAGCACATCGGACACGCGCGCCCCAGCGAGCTCGCCGTCTCCTGCTCCCGTGCAGGCCGCGACCGCGTACCGCACGGCACGACGCAGCTCCACTTGCTCGCATTCGATGAGCGCCTGCACAACCGGCTGTGACAACGTGACGACGTCGCGGTTCTTCTCGAGCTTCGGGAGCGCGCTCCTGACTTCCCGCGACTCGAGCGGGTTGACGCGCATGATCACCCATCCCTCGAGGTGGCACGAGTCGAGGAACTTCCGGAACGTGCTCACCACGTTTCGGCAGCGGCTCGGCGAGACCTTCGTTGCGAGTTCACGCACCCACGCGCGCAGATCGTGCCGCTTTCCGTGCAGCGACGCCACGGGCACCGCACCCCAACGCGGGATGATCTGCGAGTCGAACGCGCTCTTGTCGTCGCGGTACGTGGCACCGGAAACCTGTGGATCAGCCTTCCGGATCTCGAGCCACCGATCCGCAAGGTCGGCGACCGTTGGGCCACCGACGACGCGCTTCGGTTGCTCGCCCGTCTCCACGATCCGCTGGAGCTCGGACAGCACCCACGCGCGGAACTTCGCCTCGCTGGTCACCTCCTTCGGCGCCGTAATCTGGCGCCACTCGCCAGCCACCAGACTGTACTTGAGGATGCGCTCCTTCCGGCGTCCCGGACGCTCGCGGTCGAAGCCGATCCATTTGATGCCCTGGTGCTCGCCACGGAGGTTCATGCCGCGTTCCCTCGCTTGCGCGCCATGCGCGCGGTCTTCGGGCCATCCGCTTCGAGCCACGCGATCGCTTCGGCGACGAGAATCCTCCGCGCCTTTCCGGAGCCGACATGCGGCATGCCTAGCTCGCAGTATTCCCGGATCGTGCGCTCGTTGAAGCCGCGCAGCTCAGCGAACTTGGGGACCGAGAGGTAACGCGGCAAAGCCTGAGAGGCGGTCGGCGCCTCGAGCTCCAAGAGAATGGCGTCAAGCTCAGATCGCATGTGAAGAATCCTCTCACGCAGTTGCTCGCGCTTCACGCGGCACTCTCCTTCCTTACTGGTCGCGGACCATGAGGCACGCCAACGGCGTCGCGCACCAGATCGCTCAACTGCTCCGTCGTCAACGTCACGGCCAGACTGGCCCATCACTTCGACTCCCGGGGAGTGACGCGTCACGCCGCCACCCGCACGAACGCCGCTAAGTAGCTCACTTCGCCTCCTTCAGCAGCCGCACCTTCCCCCTTTCGAAACGATCGTCCCTCCGGCGCGCAACCCGATATGCCCATCCCCCCTCCCGCG
>QGUH01001203.1 GCA_003242355.1 Pseudomonadota bacterium | reverse complement strand
CGGTGCGCCGGGCGATCCCAACCGACGTCACGCCGCAACACACGCCGGCGCAGCGCATCGAACCGCGGGTGCGTGTACGCCGACAGGGCGCGCCGCACGGCGCCGAGGAGCGCCTCCTCCCCGAGCTCGTCGTAGAGAAACCCCGTCCCCGTTTCGAGCGCGGCATCCGCGTCCACGACGGCGTCGAGGGTTCCGCCGCTGGCGAACGCGATCGGAAGAGCGCCGTAGCGCGCCGCGGCGAGCTCCTCGAGGGGCGACGGAACGCGGCGCCGCGCCGTAAGCACGAAATCGGAGCCTGCGAGCAGACGCCGGAACGCGGCGTCGTCGGTGCTCGGGAAAACGGCGAAGTCTCCCCGGTACTCTGCCTTCATCTCCTCGAGCTCTTCCAGAGTCTCCGGATCGCGCGCGCCGGCGACGAGGATGGCCAGATCGTGATCCAAAAGGCGTGGGAGCGCGCGTCGGACGACACGCGTCCCCTCGGGATCGGAGCTGCCGAGGAGCACCGCGAGCAGGGGCCGCTCCACCTCGAGCTCGAGCTCGAACGTGCGCAGCAACGCCGTCTTCGAACGGCCCTTGTTGCTGGGATCGTGCGCGTCGAAGCGGCTCTCCAAGGCCACGTCGGTGGCCGGATTCCAGATCGAGTAATCGAGCCCATCCAACACACCGAGGATGGGCGAACGCAACAGTCGAAACGGAGGCTCGGACTCGAGCTCGCGCGCGAACCCGGGGGACACTGCGGTGACGGCGCCGGCGTGCAAAAGGCCCAGGCGCAACGGAGAAACGGCGCCATTCACGCGCGCGCGCGCCTCGTGCACCACGTCGCCGAGAAGCCCGAGCCCGTCGAGGGCGAACGTGCGCTCGCCGTAGGAGTGAATGGTGAGCACCGTGGGCGGCGAGCCATCGCGCGCGAGCAACGCCGCAACGGGCGCTGCCGCCCAGTCGTGCAGGTGCACGACGTCCACGGCGCGCCCTTGGATCTTGCGCTCGCGAACGAACGCGACCGCAGCACGGCAGAGCAGCGCCGACCGGGCGCCGTCGGCCTCTCCCTCGGGCGTCCCCGGCTCGCCGAAAATGGGGCGCGCCTCCGCGAACGCGGGCGCATCGAACAGGACCAGGGCCACCCCCGAGGCGAGCTGGCCGTCGAGCACGGTCACTTCGACCCCCGGCTCGATGACGAGCGGGCTCAAGCGGCGTGCCAGGAGCAACCCCGATCCCTCGAAGCTCGGATAGCGAGGGAGCGCGAGCGTGACCGAGTGACCCTGCTGCCGAAGCGCCTTGGCGAGGGCAGAGACCGAATCCGCTGCGGCGCTCACGCGCGCGTGCTGGCCGAGCTCGGCCGAGACCATCAGGATTTCCATCGCCCGCGGTCTACACCAAACCGGCCAGGGCAACCACGCGCGCTGGCCCCTCGGGCTGCCGTGCTCGCCGAACGGGACGAAACCGCCGCATTTCGGCCGGGAACCGAGCCCGCGGGCAGCCCCGCTCCCGGGCTCCGCGAGGCAGGCCCGCCCTTTCTGCGACGACCGGTCGGGAAGGCGCCGAAAGGGGGGGGGCACGGGGCCGGGAACGCCGCCGGTGGGGGGACGAGGACGGCGTGTGGCCCCGGGAAAGGGGACCAGGGGGGCCAACCGTGTGAATCGGCGTTCTGAAGCGTGATATAGCGGCCGCCAGACGTACATGGACGAGCTGGTTCGCAAGGCGGCCGTACTGGAAGAGGCGCTGCCGTACATTCGGCGGTTTCATCAGCGCACGGTCGACGGGAAATACGGCGGGGGAGGAAAGAAGGGAGGCACCTTGGGGGGGAGGGTGGAGCAAGAGAGACG
>QGUH01000208.1 GCA_003242355.1 Pseudomonadota bacterium | reverse complement strand
CGGTGCTGTCGCCGATTACGGGCAACGAGAAGATCATCGAGTACGTCGGCAAGCAGCTCCGTGCCGCCACGCAGCGCACGGAGCTGCTCAACACGAAGCGGTTCGCCGAGCGGCTGCAGGCGCTCGCCAGCGCGCCCGTGGCGGAGCTCGATCTCGTGTTCCGCGGGCTCTTGGACTGCTACTCGCACCGCTACGATGCGTGGGTCACGTCGCTCGCCAGTCGCCGTGCGTCCGACGTGCGGGCGCGCAAGCCGCGCGGCGTGCACGTCGGAGGCTATGGCTGGGTCGAGAACCTGCGCCCCGAGCGCAAACCGGAGAGCTTGGGCTGCGTGCTCGCGCCGTCGCTCGGACACGCCGCGACGGCGGCCGTGTTGCGCAGCGCGGAGGAGAGCCGCAGTGGTCGCGAGCGCGAGGCGCTGAGCATCGATCTCGATTCGCGCCGGGTACGCAAGGCGCTCGCGTTGCTCGAAGGGGTCGGCGAGGGGCAGTCGCTCGCGGCGCTGCTCGGTTACCGCTTCGAGCGCGATCTGCGCTCGCGGGGCCTGACCCTGATGCGCTTCGTGCTGCCGTTTCGAAAGCTCTTGCCGTTGCGGAGCGACGCTCCGCCGTCGGGGACCGAGCCGACGGAGAGCATCGCCGTGCGCGACGTCGTCGACGGCGTGGCCCTCGTGACCCGGTTTCGCGCGGGCGAGGATCTGATTGGCAAGCTCGAGACGGAGCCGCCCACCCCGACCGAGCGTCGTGCGCTCGAGTCGGCCCTTGCCGAGCTCGCCGACACGTTCGACGCCTATGGCGACCTGATGCTGGTCGAGGCCGTGCATCAGAGCGTGCAAGGAAATTACGAGCGCGCGGGCGCAGCGCTGGCGGCGCTGGATCGCCTCGAGCGTCCGCCCGAGCCGCGCGTCGCGCGAACGCCGCGCACGGGGGTGCGCTACGCGCAGCGGGTCGCCCTGGTTCTGCCGGCCACGGACGCGCTCCCCGAGCCGTGGCGCGCCGTTCCTCACGACGTCCGTTCCCGTTTCGAGCCACGGCTGAACGCCTGGATTGCCAGGATCTTGGGCGACCCGGGTCGGTTCGTGTTGGGCGCCGAAGTGCGCCGGGGCGGGGAGGTGATCGAGACGTTGAGCTCGACGCTGCTCGAGGTGGGGATGACCCCGCTCTCCCTGGCGCTCGCCTGCTCGAGCTCGGTGCCGAACCGTCCCGCGCTGTTCGAGCTCGAGCTGGCTCGACACTTCGCGAGCAGGGTTCGGGAGCCCGCGCCGGATGCCGAGCTCGTGCTGCTCGACACGCTGCCGCCGGGAGCGGCGCCGGGATCGCTCGGGGGCGGAGAGCTCCGCAGCCTGCTCGGGCTCGTTCATCGACTGATCGCCGGGCGGCGCGCGCTCGACGCGCGCGATTGGTTTCCGGCGGACGGCGTCGCCGATCCTGCGTTGGATTTGGGCGAGCTCGAGCGGCGTGTGGAGAGCGTGCTGCGCCCGGCCATCGAGCGTGCGATCGACGCGCTCGCGGCGAGCATCGCGACGAACGAGACGCAGGCGCTTTGCACCGCGTTGCGCGAAGCGGCCCCGTTCGCACCGGACGCGCCGTTCGGGGTCGCGGCCGAGCCGGAGCCCGATCTCGGCGCGCTCGTCGAAGAGGCCAGCGCCGTGCTCGACGAGTTGCAGAGGAAGCACCAGGCGTTCGTCGCGCGCCTGAACGAGCTGCGAGCGGGAGCCGCAGAGGGGAACGACGTGCTGGCGCGCGCCCGGGCGTGGACGGCGTGCATCCGATCCCTGCTCGGCGAGGAGTTCCCGGTGCTGCCGTTCTTCACCCCGCATCGCGTGGCGGAGCTCGGCGCATCCCGAGCGGACCAGGCCGCGCTGACGGGCGGCGATCCGTTCGCTGCGTTGACCTGGCTCCAGCAGGTAGCGCCGACGCGTCCGGAAGTCGACGCGCTCGTCTCGCTGATGACCGCCAACGATCTGCTCGAAGGCCCTGCCCTCGAGTGCACGGTGCTGCAGTTGCCGCACCAGCCGGGGAGGCGTTGGGCGGCGCTCGGCCAACCGAGTGACGACACGTTGCTCGCGCTCGTCGTGGTGGGGGCGTTCACGTTGGAAGGGCCGCTCACCGGCTTTTCGATCGACGGCTGGACCGAGCTGGTCCCCGCAGCGAAGGAAACGGCTGCCGTCACGTTCCACTACGACGCGCCCGGAGCGCGCCCGCCGCAGGTCGTGTTGCTGGCGCAGCCGCCGGACCTCGACCAGACGCGCTGGAGCTTCGAGAGCGTCGTCGAAACGCTGCTCGAGAGCTGGCGCCTGATGAAGATTCGCGCCGTCGGGCCCAAGGAGCTGCGCGCGCTCGGGGCAGGTCTGCTTCCCGGGCTGTACCTCCCCGAGGACGGGACCGCGCAGGTTCCCGCGGTCGACCTGGAGACGCTTTCGGCGGCGCATCGCAAGTCTTCGCGCGTGTTGGGGAAGAGAGCTCTCGATGAGTAGTACGAGCCCGGTTTACGGACGGCTGCTGGATGCAGTCAGCCTGATCTTGAGCGTCGACCTGAAGACGGTACTCCCGACGCTGATCACCTGGCAGCGGCTCGAGCCCCTGCCGTACGGCGCCGACTTGGCGCCGGGGTTGGAGGCGCGCGTGGCCGACCCGCTCTGGCTGCTCGCTCGCCAGTGGCAGTTCGGAGAGTTCGCTGGCGAAGACGCCGGATCTCCGATCGTGGCGCGCGTCACGCTCGAGCGGTCGAAGGTGACGGGCTATCGCCCTGGAACCGAGGCCACGACCGAGCCCGTCGAGCTTTCCGAGGTGCCGCTCGAGGCGCTCGTGGAATGCGAGGGGATCCGGGCGCTGCATCCCCGACTGGCTGCCGAAGCCGGCGAACATTTGGTGCGCTTGCTCCGTGCCGCGGGCGTCACGGCGGCGCGCGAAACGCTGCATCGCGCCGGCTACGCCCTGACGATCGCAGAGGTCGACGTCGGCACGAGTGGCGAAGCGACGCTGGATCCGCGCGGCGTGACGTGGCGAGCGCTCTGCAACGGTCGGGCAATCGACGGCCAAGCCGTTGCCGCCGCCTTGCGTTCCCATCGGCTCGCCGACGGAACCCTGAGCCAGCTCCCGGACGCGCTCGCGTTCGCCGAGAGCGAGCGCGACGCCGCGCGGTCCGCGTGTGCGGCCTGGCTCACTTGGTATCTGCAACACGTCGTCGAGCCCGAGCCGTCCGCTCGCAGCGCCTGGTCGCCGAACCGCCAGGAATACGCCTTTTCCGTGTCGAGCAGCGTTTCGAACCGGAACGTAACGCTCGACGTTCGGGAGTACACGCACGGGCAGCTCGATTGGCACGACTTCGACGTCGCTCCCGGCGCCTCGGGCACCACCCGGCCGAGCGAGATTCTCGCGCCGCGTCCGGTGCTCCCCACACAGGTTCGCTACGCGGGAATGCCGGCGGATCGTCTGTTCGAGTTCGAGGACGCGCGCGTTCACCTCGGGCATCTCGAGGCCGGCCCTTCCGACCTCAATCGGTTGCTGCTCGCCGAGTTCGCGCTGGTTTACGGGAACGATTGGTACCTGATTCCGGTCGAGCTCGACGTCGGTTTCCTCTACCGCGTGCAGCGTCTGACGATCCGGGACTGTTTCGGCGTCGAGACGATCGTTTCGCCCACGAAGAACCAGGACGGGAGTCCTTGGAACCTGTTCACCCTCAGCGCCGAGTCGAAGGATCTTGCGGGTCTGTTCTTCTTGGCACCGACCGTGCCCGAGCGATTGGAGGGAGGGCCGCTCGAAGAGGTTGCGCTCTTTCGCGACGAGATGGCGAACCTCGCCTGGGCCGTCGAACGGACGGTGCAGGGAGCTTCGGGCGAGCCGCGCGATCGGCGCATCGAGCCGCCGCCACGCTCGGTTCATCGACGCATCGAAAGCGATCGCATCGAGGCCGAGCTCATCTATCGATTGGCGACGCCCGTGCCGGAGCAGTGGCTGCCCTTCGTGCCCGTGGCGGACGACGACGCTGCGGGCGGCGCGTTCGCGGTCGCACTCGAGCGTCGCGTGCTGCTCCGGAAGGACATCGAGGGGAACGAGTACGCGGTGCACCCGCGCGGCGTCTTGCTGCGCTCCGATCGCGCGCAGCCGGTCGACCGCGAGCCGCCGCTCCGGCTGAACGACGAGGAAGTGCCCCGTTGCGGAATCGTCGTCACGCGCTCGTTCCAGTACGCGCGCGGCGTTGGCGGAGGGCGGTACCTGTGGGTCGGTCGCAGCAAGCGCGTCGGCCGGGGCGAAGGCGAAAGTGGGCTCCGCTACGACCTCGCGATTTCGCGACGAACGACCAGTCCCTGAAAACCTGTCATCGGAGGGAAATCATGCGCATCACCCAACCAAGATCACCCGCGTCCGACGAACCGTGCCGCGAGCGCGAAGGGCAGAATATCGGAAGCGAGGAGGGCTTCTTCCTTGCCCCCCAAATTTCCGACAAACACCACGGGGGCCTGAACTCTCAAACGCGAAAACTGGCTCGACTCGCCGCTGACGGCGCCGACGGCCCCGTGCGCGTGCTCGTGGAAGCGGTGCTCGGGCTCGCCCGGTACAACGGCAACCCGCCCACCGACACGACGGGGATGACACCGCGCGAGCTTTACACGGCAGACTTTGCGGTCACGGGGCGCGGAGCCTACGAACGCTTCCGAGCGCTCCGCATCTCCGACGCGGACTTGATTGCCCGCGCTCGCGCCGAGTCGCGAGAACAGGGGACGCACACCACCTACTCGGACGCGATGCTCCAGGCGGGCGTGCGCGCTGCGCTGGATCGCGTCTACCAAGTGGCGTGGGCGCTACGCGGCCCGGTGGCGCACCGGCGCGAGCACCGTCGCCGGCTCGGGTGGATTGGCGTTTCCGGTGAGGACGATCCGCCCGCGCGTCCGGTGAACGTTCCGAGCGCCGAGTTCCCTCAGTACGAAATCGACGTTCCGGTGGGCGGGTCGCGCGTGAAAACGCGGTTCATGATCGCTTCTCCCTCGAACGACCCGCACTCGGCCACCTTCAACCCCCGCGCGCTCCCCCCAGACTTTACGCCGATCGTTCCGGATGGCGATCGGGTGCTGCTCTTCATCCATGGACACAGCTCCCGGCTCGAAGAAGCGCTGTCGCTCGTCCCCCATTTGCACGCGCTCGGTCGGAGCCGCGGCCGCCGCTATTCGATAATCGCGGTCGATTTACCGAGCTGTGGCTACTCGGAGTTCCTGGATCACGAGGCAATCGCCCCCAAGCGCCCCACGCGGTACGATCACCCCATCCTCGAGTTCATCGAGGAGTTCCTGATTGCGTTCGTCGAACAGCTCGACGCGCGCACGCCGATTCGCAACCGCATCGACGCCGTGATTGGCGGAAGTCTCGGCGGTAACATGTCGCTTCGTTTGGGACGCTGGGCGGGGACCCGGCTGCCCTGGTTGCGCACCGTGGTTTCGTGGTCGCCGGCTTCGGTTTGGGACTCGTTGCTGGCCAGCTCTTTCGATCCCTTCAAGAAGAAGGCGTGCGACGACACCTGGGCGGGCGCCATCGAGAAGGAATCCTCCCAAACACGCGCGGGGTTTTTCAAAGCGGTATTCGACAAGGACACCATACCGCTCTTACTCGGAGCTCAGCCGGAGCTGTGGTTCCGCGACGGGTGGCGTCCTTGCAAGGAGAACAGCATTCGGCGTGCGCGCTACGAGCGGTTCGAAATCTATCACCCGCAGCACCGCCGCTGGCATTGGCGCGTCGCGCACGAGCAGCTCGTGTTCAGCCATCGGGACCCGTACACTGAGCGCGGCGTCCCGAGCTACCAGGCGATCGGAGCGCGCACGTTGCTGGCAGCGGGCAGCGAGGACAACTTCATCGGTACCAACATCTACGACGCGACGCGCGGGCTCGCCGTGCTCCTGCGCAACGCTCCGGGCGAAGGGCTCTTTCTGCGCGACACCGGGCACTCCATCCACGCAGAACGTCCCGGCCTGTTCGCCGAGCACATCGCGGCCTTCTTGCCGCCACCGCGGCCCGACGGTTTGCAGGGAGAGCAATGGACGCGGTGGGAGTCCATCGGCGGGAGCCTCACGTCCGAGCCGGTCTTCCAAGAGCAGGAAGACGGCCGCCTCTGCATCTTCGGGCGCGGGCAGGATGGCCGTCCGTGTTTCACGGTCGAGAGCGCGCCGGGGACTCGCTTCGAAGGGTGGCGCGCGCTCACCGACAATCTCGGTACGGACGAGCGCGTCGAAGAGCCCATGGCCGTGGGCGCCAACGAGGATGGGCGACTCCAGCTCTTCGCGACACTCGGGGATCGGGTCGTGCACGTCTCCCAAACCGCGCCGAACGCGCGCTGGGGCGCGTGGGAGAAGGGGAATGCATTCAGCCAGCTCATCGGCGGCGCGGCTCCGGGCGTGGCCGTCGTCGAGCGGGTCGGCAGCGGCCCGTCGCGCCTGCTCCTCGCCATCTCGCGGCGCCAGAACGGGCGAATTCACATTCGAGGGCAGAATCGACTCGGCTCTTGGTGGATGAACGGGAAGGAGCTTCCCGACGCGGGAACGCCGTCTATGGCCACCCCCCCCCACCGCCCAACTCCAAAC
>QGUH01001202.1 GCA_003242355.1 Pseudomonadota bacterium | reverse complement strand
GGAAGGCGCGCATCGCGGGGAGGCCGGAAGAGGCGCTCATCCGAAGCGCGCTCACCGGAGTGCAAGGCAAGGCGGGGGGGGAGATGCCCGCGCGGGGAGGAAACGAGCAACTGAGCGATCGAGAGGTCGCTCTCGCCGTGCGCTTCATGCTCGCGGCCAGCCGGTGAGCGCCGGCGGTCGTCGTGTCGGAACGAACAGCAACGAAACGGAGGCAATCATGTTGACCAAGGAAGAAATCGATTTCGTTCAGAGCGATTGGGCGAAGGTGGTTCCGATCGCCGAAACGGCGGCCACCCTGTTCTACGATCGGCTCTTCGAGCTCGATCCGAAGCTCCGCAGCCTCTTCAAGAGCGACCTGTCCGAGCAGAAGATCAAGCTGATGAAGATGATCGGCTACGCCGTAAACTCCCTCGACAACCTGAGTGAGATCGTGCCGGCGGTCCAGGCGCTCGGGAAGCGGCACGCAACCTACGGTGTCGTCTCCGAGCACTACGAGACCGTGGGCGTCGCGCTGCTCTCCACGTTGAAGAAGGGGCTCGGGCCCGCCTTCGACGAGGCGCACGAAGCGGCCTGGGGCAAGGTCTACGGGATCCTCGCCGATACGATGCGCAACGCCGCCGAGCCGGCGCGCGCCGTCGCCACGAGCTGATCTCGGGCCGGGGTTGCCGGAGGGCCGATTCCAGCATCCTTTCGCAGGCGTTCGCTCGCCGTGACCGCGATCGCGGTGTGCTCGCTGCACGCTGGTGCGAATCGTGTCAGCAAAGCTGCCCCGGTTTCGGCGACCCCGTCCAGCATCGACCCGGCATCCAGGTCGAGAGACGCATCCCATGGCTTCGGATCCCGACCCGGGTGTTGCCGCGTGAGCCCGCGGATCATCGCTCGTCACGTTTCGGGTCTCGTCCCCGAAGCGTGACCCAGAGCGACGAGCGGGCGACGGCTCTTCTCCGAATCGGGCGCGAGCCCGGCTCGTTCCGGCTTCATTCGATTCTTCGATTTCCGTGCTCCTCGCTCCGCGCCGTGCTCGGCGCGGCTGCTCGACGTCGAACGCCGCGCCGTGGTGGTCGACCCGACGACGGTCCGTCGACGGGCGTGCAGCCCGGCCGGGGCGCGCCCGTGGCAGACGCCGGAGCTCGCCGCCCGTCGCGCATGCGACCGTGGTGCAAGGGGCAGTGTCCGCGCAAATCTTCTCGGACTGCTGTACGGCGCGGAGGACCCCGCGAGTCTCATCGACTTACGCGCAGACGATCGTCACGGGATGATCGTGGCCGTTGACGATCGTCGTCGTCGTCGAAATCTCTTCTCCTGCCGCGAGCGCAGCGAGATCATCGGCCGTCAACTCGACGTCGTGCGTGTGGTCGTTGACGTTCGTCGTCGTGTACGTCAGGTCCTCGCCGGCGAGCACGTCCTCGGCCGAGACGGTCAGATCGTGCGCATGGCCCGCCGAGATGCCCACCGTGCTCTCGCACGCCGTGATGGCGAGCCCGGTTCCGGCCGCTCCCGCCACCCCCGCGGCTCCTGCGGCTCCCGCTTCGCCCGCCGCGCCTCCGGCGCCCGCTTCGGCACCCGCGGCGCCGCCCGCTCCCGCTTCACCCGCAGCTCCTGCGGCTCCCGCTTCACCCGCCGCGCCTCCGGCGCCTGCTTCACCCGCGGTTCCGCCAGCGCCCGCTGCACCTGCGACCGTGCCGCCTGCTCCCGTTTCACCGGCGGCGGCGCCTCCGGCGCCGGCGCGGCCGCCCGCGCCGCCCGCGCCGCCCCCCCGCCCCCCGGGTCCCCCCCGGGCGGCGCCCGCGGCATCTGGCCACCCCGCGCCACGCGCGCCCCCACCC
>QGUH01000207.1 GCA_003242355.1 Pseudomonadota bacterium | reverse complement strand
CCGCAGGTTCGCTTTTGCGGTTCCGGGTGTCATCTTCCCCACGCCCCGTGCCACATTCCCAGCCCGTTTATGTAATACTTCCCCCCCCCCACCTGGGAGTGCTACCGAGTCTCCTCCGCCGCCCTCGCCCCCGTCCTCACGCCCCTGCTCGACGGTGCCGCATGAGCCTTGCCCCGACGAGAACGCCGATCAGTCGAATGCTCGGCCTCACGTCCTAGAACGCCGATCGGTTTACCGATCGGCGTTCTAGTCTCGCTTCGTAGGGGCGGCACGCGCCGCCCCTCCCCGCCGAGGTGAGCGCGGCGGGGCCCCTCCCCACGCGGGCGCTCTGTCCGACGCTGTTTTCCGCGTGTTTCGGCGCGTTCCTAACCGCTTGTCGCTCTAGCGAGTCCCGGGACTAGTTACGTCCCGCCAACCCGCCCTCGCCGTAGTCCTCCTCGAGGGGCTCGCCGCCCCTCGAGCTCCCCGACGCGATTCGCTTCGCTCATCGCGGGCTCGCTTTCACTCGCGAGGGCAGACGTCAGAGCCCATGGCGGGGTTCGACCCCCCTCCCGAAATCCCGCCTCGAGGGAACGCCCGCGGGGGCACGCGGCGGCGCGAGCCCCCGGGAAGAAAGGCACCGACGAAGCGTCGTTCACGCCGGGCGCGGTGCTGCGCGTGCCGCGCTCTCGGCACGGGCTCAGACGCGAATCGAGTTGCGCATCGCGCGGACCCAGTCGTCGGAGAAGCCCGCCACGCGCCTGAGATCGTCGAGGCGCTGGAAGCGACCATTGCGCTTGCGATACTCGACGATTCTGCGGGCCCGCGTCTCTCCCACTCCCGGAACCCGGGCGAGCTCGAGCTCGCTCGCCGTATTGAGATCGACCGCCTGCCCCTGGGTTGTCTGTTGAGCCATGCTCCGCACCTCCGCGGTGCTCGCTTTACGAGCAGAGCTCGTAGGCGATCACCACGATGTTTTGTTACCGTCGGGCGCGGCCTCGGCAACCAGTGATATTGCGGAGTCCCTTCGGTGCCGGGGCACGAAACTGCGTCAAAGGCCCACGGCCACGCGCGCCGCCGAGCGACGAATCTCTCGGTGCGTTCGTGGGGAAACTCACGAGCCGTCTTCGGACGAGTCGGGCCCGCCCGAAGCGGTCTCGCAAGGACTCGTTTGCGTCCGGAGCGCCGCGAGCCCGGCGCGCTCGCGAATCACCACGCTGCCGGAATACTCGACGGAATCCGCCTCGCCCGCCCGGCAAGAGCCGATCCCTTCAAACGGTCAGGTACTTGTTGACCACCTCGCCGTCGAGCTCGTCGATCGTTCCGGAGGCGACCGCTCGCCCCCGGTCCATGATCACGAAGCGATCCGCGACTTTGCGGGCAAACGGCAATTTCTGCTCGACGAGCAGAATCGTAAGCCCGTGGGTCCGATTGAGCTCGATCAGCACTTCGGCGATTTGGGACACGACGTTCGGCTGAATTCCCTCGGTCGGCTCGTCCAAAATCAACAGCTTTGGATTCACTGCCAGAGCGCGCCCAATCGCGAGCTGCTGTTGTTGACCGCCGGACAGATCCCCACCGCGGCGTCGCAGCATGGACTTGAGCACCGGGAACAGCTCGAAAATCCGCTCGGGAATCTCGCGCTCCCCGTCACTGCGGGCCGACAGACCAACGCGCAGATTCTCCGCAACCGTGAGCTGGCCGAAAATCTCGCGTCCCTGGGGCACGTACCCGATGCCCGAACGGGCGCGCGCTTCCGCCGGCGCGCGCGTGAGCTCCTGCTCGCCGAAACGGATCGCACCCGAGCGAACCGGTAAGAGACCCATCACGGTCTTGAGCAGCGTCGTCTTCCCCACCCCGTTTCGGCCCATGAGGCACGTGCACGAGCCCTCGGGGATCTCGAGATCCACGTCCCACAGCGTGTGGCTCTCGCCGTAATACTGGTTCAGCTGCTGCACGTTCAGCATCACGACTCTCCGAGGTAAACCTCGATCACCTTCGGATCGTTCTGCACCGCATCCATCGACCCTTCGGCGAGCACACGGCCTTCGTGCAGAACCGTCACCGTGCGCGCGATGCTCCGCACGAACTCCATGTCGTGCTCGACCACCACGACCGTCCGCTCGCCCGCGAGCGCGTTCAAAAGCTCGGCCGTCCGCTCCATCTCCTTGTGGGTCATGCCGGCCACGGGTTCGTCGACCAGGAGCACCCGCGGCTCCTGCGCGAGCAGCATGCCGATTTCGAGCCACTGCTTCTGCCCGTGAGAGAGCAGCCCCGCCCGGGTGTGCGCGTGTTCCGTAAGGCCAATGAGCTCGAGCGTGCGCTCGATGCGCTCGCGCTCCGCCCTCGAAAGCCGAGCGAAGAGGGACGCGAACACGCCCTTGCTCCCGGGAAGCGCGAGCTCGAGATTCTCGAAGACGGTATGTCCCTGGAACACCGTCGGCCGCTGGAACTTGCGACAGATGCCCCGTTGGGCGATCTCGTGCTCGTCGAGCTGCGTGAGATCGGTGTGGTCGCCCACCATGAAGACGCAGCCGGAATCGGGCTTGGTCTTCCCGGTGATCACGTCCTGAAGCGTCGTCTTGCCGGCGCCGTTCGGTCCGATGATGCACCGGAGCTCCCCTTCGTCGAGCACGAGCGTGAGATTGTCCAGCGCCTTGAATCCGTCGAAGCTCACGGTGACGGCATCGACGCACAGGAGCGCCTTGCGCCCGGCCGTGAGCGCCTCGTAGCGCGCCTTGTCGACCGTGCGCCGCCGCGGCGCGATGCTCGGGATGGAACGCCGCTTCGAGGGCTTCGGCGCCTCGGGCTTCACCTCGGGCGGGGGCGCCTCGACTTCGGGAGAAGCGGGAGTAACGTCGCGTAGGGCTCGAGCCGATTCCACAGCCGTCATCGTCCACTCCGCGAGAGCACGCCCCAAATCCCCTTCGGGAAGAACAACGTGACTCCGATGAACAGCGCACCGAGCACGTAAAGCCAAAGCTCCGGCAGCGCCACGGTGAACCAGCTCTTCGCGCCGTTCACCGCGAACGCACCGAGCGGCGCCCCGATCAGGCTCCCACGCCCGCCGACGGCGACCCAAATCGCCATTTCGATCGAGTTCGAGGGCTGCATCTCGCTCGGGTTGATGATGCCGACCTGAGGCACGTACAGCGCGCCGGCGATCCCACACAGCACCGCCGACAAGGTGAACACGAAGAGCTTGTAGCTCGTCGGATTGTATCCGGAGAACATGATGCGATTCTCCGCGTCGCGAATCGCCCGCAGGACGCGCCCCGCCTTGGACGTGGTCACGAAGCGGCAAATCAGGAACGTCACGAACATGCCGGCGGCCGACAACACGTACAGCCCGAGCTTGGTGCTCCGTTCGTGCAGCGAGTAGCCGTAGATGTGCTTGAAATCGGTGAGCCCGTTGTTGCCTCCGAACCCCGTCTCGTTCCGGAAGAAGAGGAGCATGAGCGCGAAGGTCAACGCCTGGGTGATGATCGAGAAGTAGACGCCGCGAATCCGCGAGCGGAACGCGAAGAACCCGAACAGGTACGCGAGCATGCCCGGAACGACGAGCACCGCGATGCACGCGACGAAGAAGTCGTCCATCGGCTTCCAGAACCAGGGCAACTCCTTCCAGTCCAGGAAGACCATGAAGTCGGGCAAATTGCTGCGATAGACGCCGGCATCGCCGATGGCGCGGAGCAGATACATGCCCATGGCGTAGCCGCCGAGGGCGAAGAACACTCCGTGACCGAGGCTCAGGATCCCGGTGTAACCCCAGAGCAAGTCCATCGCGATGGCGACGATCGCGTAACAGAAGAACTTGCCGAAGAGCGTCACCAGATAATCCGGCAGGTGAAGCGCCGAATCGGCCGGCACCGCGGCGTTCAGGATCGGCACGATGGCCATGCTGAACAGCGCGAGCGCACCGAAGATCGCGTATCCCCGCCGGGACAGGACCGGCTCGAGCCGGCTCGCCGCCGGAGCCTTCACTTCGCGCGAAGCCTGAGCCTCGGTCGCTTCGCTCGAAGCCGTAGCCTCGGTCGGGGAGCTCTCGCGCTCGGACTTCGAAACGGCCGCTTCCGTCACGAGACCTCCGCAGCCCGGCCCTTCAGCGCGAAAATGCCCTGAGGACGACGTTGAATGAACAGGATCAGGAACACCAAGATCGCAATCTTTCCGAGCACCGCCCCAGCGACGGGCTCGAGCAGCTTGTTGACGATGCCGAGGCCGAGCGCGGCGGCGAGCGTCCCGGCGAGCTTGCCGACGCCGCCCAGCACGACGACCATGAACGAATCGACGATGTAACCCTGGCCGAGTTCCGGCCCGACGTTGCCGAGCTGCGAGAGCGCGACCCCGCCGAGGCCGGCGACGCCCGAGCCGATGCCGAAGGTCCAGAGATCCACACGGCGCGTCGAGATGCCCATGCCCGCGGCCATCTCGCGGTTCTGCGTGACGGCTCGAACGTTGAGCCCGAGCGGCGTGCGCTGCAACATGAACCAGACGAACGCCACCACCACCGCGCTGAAGGCAATCACGGCGATGCGGCTGTAGGTGAGCACGAACTCGGGCGTGAGCTCGATCCCGCCGGAGAGGAAGCTCGGATTGGCGACGGTCACGTTCTGCGCGCCGAAGACGAGCCGCACCGTCTGGATCAGGATCAGCGAGATGCCCCAGGTCGCGAGCAGCGTTTCGAGCGGCCTGCCGTACAGGAAGCGCAGCACCGTGCGCTCGAGCAGCATCCCCATGGCCATCGCGGCCAGGAACCCGACCGGGATGGCGAACAGAAGGTAGTAGTCCGCGTATGCGGGCAAGTGCTTCTGGAAGAGCTGCTGAACGACGAAGGTGGAGTAGGCGCCGACGAGCAGCAGCTCGCCGTGAGCCATGTTGATCACGCGCATCAACCCGAAGGTGATCGCGAGGCCGAGCGCCGCCAGGAGCAAGACGCTCCCGAGACTGACGCCATAGAAGAGGTGACCGAGCAGCCCGAACCACAGCGCGTGCAGCTCGATCGCGGAGAGCGCGGAGCTCGCGGCGCGCCGCACCTCGGCGTTCCGTTCGCGGTACTCCCCGCGCTCGTCCTTCTCCAGCAACCGCTGCACGCTCGTGCGGAACGCCGGATCCGCGGCGGCTTTGATCGCGGCCAGCGCCCGCAGCCGGCGCGCCGTGTCGGTGCTCTCGAGATCCACGGGGGCGAGCGCGAGCGCGAGCTTTTCGCGAACGTCGTCGTCCGCCTCCTGCGCGAGCGCTCGTTCGATCACCTTCGCGAGATCGCCGGCGCCGGCCCGGGCGAGCTCCGTCGCCGCCGAAAGGCGAACGTCCCGGTCGTCGGAGCGGAGCCGCATCGCGGCGATTGCCGGCTCGAGCAAGCGTCGCAGGCGGTTGTCGACCTCGGCGGCGCGGACCGGTCCATCGGGACGTGGCGCCGCTGGATTCAACGGCTCGAGCGCGCCGCCCTCGCGAGCCGCGAAGGCGTTCCCCCGTGAATCGACGCGCAGCGATCCCTCGAGCAGCGCGCTCAGGATGGCGAGCGCTCGGGGATCGTGGCTCGCGGAGAGCGACTCGATGGCGCGCTCGACCTCCGCTCTGTCCGAGGCGACGAGGGCGGCAACGTCTCCCGTCGGGACGTCAGCCCGAGCCGTGCTCGGCGCGAACACGACGAGCGCGAGCAACAAGATTCCGGCGAAAATCGAAGGCATGGTCGAAAGCTCGACGTGCCGGGGCGACGCGAGCGCGTCGCCCCGGGCTCGAGGTCACGTTCACTGGGCGCCCGGCGCAGCCGCGAGCAGCTCGGACTTGAACTTGGGCTCGGTGCAGTTGCCGCACACCCACGGGAACGTCCAATCCGCCACCTTCTTCGCGCTCTCCGGAATGTAGGGGCTCCACGCTTGGGCGCGGATCGGCCCTTCCGTCTTCCACACGACCTGGAACTGACCGTCGGCCTTCACCTCGCCGATGAACACCGGCTTGTGCAGGTGGTGATTCTTCGGGTCCATCTGGATGGTGAATCCGGACGGAGCCCGCACCGTCTGGTACCCAATGGCCTGGCGCACGGCGTCCACGTTCGTGGTGCCGGCCTGCTCCACGGCCTGTGCCCACATCTTGATGCCGATGTACGTGGCCTCCATCGGGTCGTTGGTCACGCGCTTGTCGCCGTCCGGCAGATTCTTGGCCTTCACGTACGCCTTCCAGTCGGCGATGAACTTCTTGTTCTCGGGCGTATCGATCGACATGAAGTAGTTCCAGGCGGCCAGGTGCCCGACGAGGGGCTTCGTGTCGATGCCGCGGAGCTCCTCCTCACCCACGGAGAACGCGATCACCGGGATGTCCGACGCCTTGAGCCCCTGATTCGCGAGCTCCTTGTAGAAGGGAACGTTGGAGTCGCCGTTGATGGTCGAGACCACGGCGGTCGGCGCTCCGGCGGCGAACTTCTTGATGTCCGCGACGATGGTCTGGTAGTCGGCGTGACCGAAGGGCGTGTACCGTTCCATGATGTTCGCCTCGGGCACTCCCTTCTGCGTCAGGAAGTAACGCAGGATCTTGTTCGTGGTGCGCGGGTACACGTAGTCCGTGCCGAGCAACACCCACTTCTTCCGCCGCCACCCCGGG
>QGUH01001201.1 GCA_003242355.1 Pseudomonadota bacterium | reverse complement strand
AGAAGGCAGTGTGGGGGGAAAGAAGAAGACGGCAGAGGAGATAGGAGTAGGGGGAGTGGGCTCGGAGATGGGGATAAGAGACAGGCGTGGAGCCGTCCTTGGCCGTGACCTCGATCGTGCGCGGGCCGATCAGCGTCCCGCGCCCTTCGATGATGTGCGCCCCGTTCGCGCGCAGCAGTTGGCGCACGCCTCCGGTGAGCTTCTTGACGATGCCGTTCTTCCAATCCTGCATGCGGTCGACGTCGACCGAGACGTTGCCGACGACGATTCCGTGATCCGCAATGTGCTTCGATTTCTCGTAGTAATGGGCGTTCGCGATCAGCGCCTTCGACGGGATGCACCCCCAGTTGAGGCACACGCCGCCGTATTCTTCCTCCTCGATGCACGCCGTCTTCACGCCGAGTTGAGCGAGACGGATCGCGCACACGTAACCGCCGGGGCCACCGCCCAGGACAATGGCATCGTACGAAGCATCCATGGCGACGCACCGCATAGCGGACCTCGCATCCCGTAACAAGCGGCCCACGGGCTCGGCGGATTCCTCGCCGGATTCGAGTACGGGCCTCGCCGTGACCCGCTGATTCCCCGCTTTTTGCCGCCTGGGTCGCGGGGTGTTTCCGGCGTTTCGCACGCGGCGCGCCCGCCGACGCCGCTCTGCGTTATCGAGAGGGACGAGCGCGACGAACGGTTGGGAACGCGCCGAGTCCGCGGAAAACGGCGTCGAGCGAGGTGCGCACGCGCAGGGGCCCCGGGCATTCCACCCGGTCGGGGTTGGGTTCTGCCGAGGTGCCCCCGCGCGGAGGAGGCGCCGCCGAAGTCGCTCTCTTCGCGGGCGTAGAAGCCGCGCTCCGCGTGTTTCGAAGGACGGCGCTCCCAAACGAGCCAGGATGCCGATTCGTCAAACGGATCGGTGTTCCGGGCGCGAACCGGCGACGCGACGAAGCTCCGCGCGTTGCTCGACGAGGTGCCACGGCACGCGCGCGTACACGTCGTCGAAGAGCGTCTCGAGCGCGGGACGCGGATCCTGCTCGACCTCGGCGAGCGCTCGCTCGAGCTCGGCGTCCAGCGCCGCGTCGATCTCGCGGTCGCGCGCCGCCGATCCGACCCCTTCTCGCTCGAGGTGGCGCCCGAGCCGCCGGATTGGATCGCGTTCACGCCACGACGCCTCCTCGGCGGCCGAGCGATACAAGGACGGGTCGTCGCTCGAGGAGTGGGCGCCGAGGCGATAGGTGACGCACTCGATCAGCGTCGCACCGCCACCGCCGCGCGCACGATCGAGCGCGTCCGCGATCCCGGCGTACACGGCGATCGCGTCGTTTCCATCGATGCGCGCCTCCGTCAGGCCGTAGGCGCGCGCTTTCTCGGCGAACGTGGACGACGCCGTTTGGCGCGTGCTGGGCAAGCTGATCGCGTACTGGTTGTTCTGGCACACGAACACGACGGGCGCGCGGAACACACCGGCGAAGTTGAGCGCGGCGTGAAAGTCGGGGTGGCTCGTCGCACCGTCGCCGAGGAACGCGAGCACGACGGCGTTCGAGCCGAGCTTCGCCGCGGCGAGCGCCGCGCCGACCGCGTGCGGCAACTGCGTTCCGATGCAGCTCGACCACGAGACCACGTTCACCGAGCGGCTCGCGACGTGGTTCGGCATCTGTCGCCCCTTGAGCGGATCGCGAGCGCTGCCGAAGAGTTGCGCCAAATACGTCACCAGCGGTAGTCCGCGGACGAGCAGCACCGCTCCCTCACGGAGCGCCGGAAAGATCCAGTCGTCCGGCCCCTGCCTCTTATACACACCTAACCCTCCCGACAAAGAGGAAAGGAGAGATCCAG
>QGUH01001200.1 GCA_003242355.1 Pseudomonadota bacterium | reverse complement strand
GCTTTTGCAGCCGCGCGTTCACCAGCTGCGCCTCTTGGGTGCCAGGACCAACCTCGTCGGGGTCGTCGTCGGAGACGAGCCGATCGCGCGACGGCGGCGAGAACGTCCGGCGCGCCGGGCTCGGTCGCGCTTCGCGAGCAAGCTCGTCGAGCGAGCTCGGAACGAGCACGCGCGTGGGTTCGTCGTCGTCTGCATCACCGAGCCCCGCCCCTTCGGAATCCGGCGCAGCGTCGAGCGAGCGCTCCGCATCGATCTCCTCTGCGTCCTCGATTTCTTCCGCGACCTCACCATCGTCGGATTCGCTGCTCGCGGCCTTCGCCCCGTCCGGCTCGGCAGCCGCGCTCGGCTCGGCGGACGCGCTGCTCGACGCCTCCGCCTCGGGCGCGTGGTCCTCGGCGTCTTCCACTTCCGAAGCATCCACGGGCTCGGGCTCGGACTCGCTCTCGGTGGTCGGGATCGCCGCGGCGGCGGCAGCGGGCGCCGGTACAGGCTCGTCCGCGCTCGTCGCAGCCTCACTCGCAGAAACCTCGGCCGAATCGGCCTTGGCCGCTTCGGAATCCGCTTCCGTGCTCGGAGCGGCCTCGGAGGAGGCGGCATCCGTGAGAGGACCGAGCCCGGTCAGCGTGTCCGGCGCGCTGTTCTTCAGGTCGGCAGCGTGTGCCGCGCGCGACGGCAGCGACGAGAACGGCTCCGCCTTGGGCTCTTCGTCGTTGTTTCCGCGATCCAGACTGTCGACCACTGATACCTCCGCTCGAATCACTGCGCGCCCCCCGGGTCCTCGGGCAGCGTCTCCGCACCCTGGTCCTCATGTCGGAAGCGCAAGCAACAAGTAAGTGGGGAAGAGGGCGCTATTGCCCAAGGTGCGCCGAGGCGCATCTTCAACCCGTAGCACAGCTTGGTGCCGGCCGTGCAGGCCTGTCACCTACATCCGGTGCCTCGCCCAATGGCCCGTAGCCGGGTGGATAGCCCCCACCTCCCCGATCCGAAGGGGTCGCGAGACCCCGCCCACGGGGCACGCCGTTCGTGCGAACCTCCGGACTCCACTCGAATTCCGCCCTGGTTTTGCTCATGACGCGCTCCCTCGACCGCCTCTTCCGCCCTCGCTCGGTTGCCGTCATCGGCGCCTCCCGCCATCGCGGGAACATTGCCGGTGAAGTCTTTCACAATCTCGTATCCCAAGGGTTTCCAGGACCCGTCTATCCGGTGAACCCGGCCTCCCGCGCCGTTCAGTCGGTGCGGGCCTATGCCTCGATTCGAGACGTCCCGGACGAAGTTGACTTGGCGGTCCTCGTCGTCCCCCAGCGCCTGGTGATCGAGAGCGTCGAGGAGTGTCTCGAGCACGGCGTGCGCGCGCTCGTCGTGATCACCGCGGGGTTCGCGGAAGTGGGACCCGAAGGCAAGCGGCAGCAAGACGAGCTGTTGCGCCGAGTGCGGGAACGGGGCGCGCGCATGCTCGGCCCCAACTGCCTCGGGCTGCTCAACACCGACCCCGCAGTGCAACTAAACGCGACGTTCGCGCCCACCTGGCCGCCGCCGGGCGTGGTCGCGATCGCGTCGCAGTCGGGAGCGGTCGGCCTCGCCCTGCTCGACTGCGCGCGCGAGCTCGGCATCGGCATCAGCCAGTTCGCGAGCACGGGAAACAAGGCCGACATTTCGGGCAACGACCTGCTCGAATACTGGGAAGACGATCCCGGGACGCGCGTCATCCTCCTCTATCTCGAGAGCCTCGGGAACCCAAAGCGCTTCATGGAAACCGCGCGCCGCGTCTCGGGCAAAAACCCACTCGGCTGCGTAAAGGAGGGGGCCAGGGGGCCGGGCGCGGGCGGGG
>QGUH01001199.1 GCA_003242355.1 Pseudomonadota bacterium | reverse complement strand
GCCCACGTTCTCGTCGGTTACGGGCAGCACTTCCAGGAGAAGCGCCGTTTCGAGTTCGTCGGCAGCTATCTCGAGACCGTCGTGGCGCTCGACCCGCAGTTCCGGGAGCCGTACCGGCTTGCCGACACGCTGCTCACCCTGCAGCCGGAGCCCGCGCGGGTGGAAGACTACCGGGCGGCGCGCCGCCTGCAGGAACGCGGGCTCGAAGTGTTTCCTTTCGATAGTGAGCTGTGGTTGATCGCGGGTCAGTTCTCGGCGTACCTCGCGGCCAATCAGGTCCCCGAAGCCGAACGCGAAGAGTTTCGTCTCGATGGGGCACGCAAGCTCGCGCGCGCGTGCGAGCTCGTGAGCACGAACGAGAACATCCCCTACAACTGCATCGGGGCGGCGACGCTGTTCAGCCGTGCCGGGCAGGCGGAGGCGGCACGGCGTTTCCTCGAACGCGTGCTCGCCGTTTCGGACGATCCGGAGATCCGGGCTCTCGCTGCGGGCAATCTGCGGCACCTCGTCGGGGAAGCAGAGCTCGGCCTCGCCGAAGAGCACTCCCGCCGGCTCCGTGAGCTCTGGTCCCGCGACCTTCACTTCGTCTCACGCGAGCGCCTGTTCGTGCTCGGACCGGGTTTCGACCCGGCGCGCTGCGCCGGGCTCGAAGCGCGCACCGAGCCCGAATGCGTCACGAGCTTTCGCGCTTGGGGCGAGTCGCTCCTCGTCGAGACCTCACCGTGAGGGCGGCGAGCACACACCGAGGCCCCAGAAGGCGCGCTCCGTGAGGAGCGCGCGAAAGGGCGCGATACGAGCAGCGCGCGCTACTCGTCGAACCGTGCGGTGACGCTCGACGTCTTGCCGGCCTGAGCGTTGACGCTCTTCGCTTTGCGGCCGTACTCGGGGTGGGCGAAGATGATGACGTGCGGGCCGGGGCTGACGACGATGCCGACCTTCGGCGTCGAGCCCAGCGGCTTGCCGTCGAGGATCACGTTCGAAGCCGGAATGGAGTTGATGTTGAGCTTCGCCTGGCCCACGTCGCTGCGCGGAGCAGGGGCGGCGGGACGCGCCGGCGCAGGGGCGCGCGGAACTGCCGCCCGCTGTGCGTAGGCCGCCGCCGACGCCGCCTCTTCGGGAACGAGATCGATCACGAAGGTGCGCTCCGCCTGGCCGTCGTCGAACGTCACCGGCTGCTCGAACTTCTTGAAGCCCGGCTTGGTGGCGACGATCGTGTACGGCTTGTCCATCTGGATGTCGACCGCGAGCGGGAGCTGCGGCACCGGGCGGCGCTCACTGCCGCTCACGAGCAGCACGGTGGCGCCTTGCGCGTTCGTTCCCGCTTTGATGGTCGCCAGGCCCTTCTTCACCTTGAGCTTCGGCTCGAGCGACAGCACGCGATTCGGCTCGATCGTGACTTGCTGCTCGAAGGATTCGTAACGCTCGCTGCCGTCGATGCGGATGGTGTGCTGCCCCGGCGAGATGTCGCTGATCTCTTGGGGCAGGGGCCCGATTTCCTTACCGTCGACCCAGAGCTTGAGCCCGCGGCCTTCGGCTTTCACGCTCAGGCCCGTCGACCCGCCGCGATTGAGACGAACGTTGTAAACGGCCTCGTCTCCTGCCTCGACCTTCACGCCCTGATCCGCCGTCGGCTCGTAGCCGGTCGCGGTGACCTTGACGAGGTGGGTACCGGCGGCGAGGTCTTCCACGCGGCACGGCGAGGAGGAACACCGCTTCTCGCCGTCCACGAAGACTTCGAGATCCGAAACGACCGTGTTCCCGGGCCCCGCGACGGTGACGACGAGCGACCCGGTGCTCGGCAAGAGCCTCGTCCTGTACACAAATTAAG